>JAAYGP010000139.1 GCA_012727625.1 Clostridiaceae bacterium | reverse complement strand
GCTATTATCCGTGCGCTTTTTACCGCAGTCCTACTTGGGTTTGTCGCTATTCTGTTTACAATGTTCATGCCCACCCCTGTTGAAGCTTGTTTTGACTTTCCTACTCTTATCTGCGAAACATTTGTTTATGTTTTTGGAATCGTTTCGCAATTACCTAATGATCAACATTCATAAATCTTGCATAACCAACTTTTAAGACCCTTTCAGGGCTATGCGGATAACCCTATTATAATGAATTATTTCCAGGAGTACCAGTGTAATTAAAAAAAAACTTTTACATGTTAAAATCTGTGTTATAATATAATCACTATTCAGGCCGTTTTGAGGTATAATTAACTATTGATGATATTATTGTATTCATTTACTGCTGCTTTTTAAAGACTTTGACAAAAATCTGAATATTCCTTTATGGAGGATTAAGAGGATATTATGAAACTGATCAATTCTATATCTGAATTAATAAAATCAAAACAAAAAAAACCGAAGCGGGAAAAGCCTTTGAAAATTAAAAAGGAAAAAGCAAAAACCGACGTAACAGGCAAACAAAAATCTCCGGCTTTAAATGCCTTGTCTTATTGCTTTAAGGTGCTGTGGGGTTCTGTTAAGCTTATTCTTCTGCTTTTTATTATGGTGTGCTTTGTCGGCGCGGGACTGGTTTCCGGGCTTGTTTACGGTTACATTGAAACAACTCCCGCTTTAAATGCGTCTGATCTGCAGATCAAAAACTACAACACATTTATATATGACAGCGAGGGCAACGTGCTTGCTGAGCTTAAGGGTTCGGAAAACCGTGTGTGGATTGATTATGCTGAAATCCCCACCAATTTGATAAAAGCGTTTATTGCGGTTGAGGACAAGCGTTTCTGGGAGCATAAGGGTGTGGATTTCAGAAGGTTTTTGTACGCTACCTATATCAGCGCAAAATCTTATTTATTGAAGCAAGGTGATGATATACAGGGCGGAAGCACAATAACTCAGCAATTGGTTAAAAATCTTACCGGAAATAAGGATTTAACACCAAAACGAAAAATTCAGGAGGTGTGGCAGGCACTTAAGCTTGAACGTGACGGCCTGTCAAAAGAGGATATCCTTACCCGTTATTTAAACACTGTTCCGCTGGGAAGCACAATCTACGGCATTGAAACCGCTGCTCAGGCTTATTTCGGAAAGAATGTGCGCGATCTTTCGCTGGCAGAATGCGCAAGTCTTGCAGGAATCACCCAGTATCCTTCCCAATACATGCCGAATACTGAAGAGAACAAGAAAAAAAATATTGAAAGAGCTCATATGATACTTGGCTTAATGCTTGAGCAAAACCTTATTATACAGGAAGAATATGACCAGGCAATACAGGAGGAAATAAAACTTATCTTTAATCCTGGTGCCGGCAAGGTTACAAAAACAAGCATCCAAACCTATTTTGTCGATGAGGTTATCAAATCCGTAAAACAGGACTTGAGCGAATACAAGGGAGTAAGCCTCCAGACTGCGGAAGACATGCTATATAATTCCGGGCTCAGAATATACACAACCCTTGTTCCAAAAGTTCAGGCTGCACTTGATGAGGTTTATACGGATAAAAATTACTTCCCTGATGTTAATGAAGAAGCCAGATTAAGAGAAGAAATTCCCCAGTCGGCCATGGTTGTAATAGATCCGGCAACGGGTGCCGTATGCGGATTATATGGTGGTTTTGGTGAAAAGAAAGGAAGTGTCTTCAACAGGGCCACACAGATGTTCCGCTCGCCCGGTTCCAGCATAAAACCCTTGCTGGTATATGGTCCGGGTATAGAGGAAAAGCTCATTACAACCGCGACCCTCGTGGATGATGTACCTCAGCATATGCGTCTTAATGATTTCTCTATTCCTGAAAAGGAAAGGGAACAGATATATCCTCAGAATGTGGAAAGAATCAATTTCGGCCTTACAACTGTTCATGTCGGCCTTGTGCATTCCCGTAATGTTGTGTCGGCTCTTTTGCTTCGTGATTTCGTCGGGTTTAAAACAGCCCTCACATTCATGGAGAAAGTAGGGCTTCCCCGCTGGGAGGATGACGGAATTATCTCCATTTCAATGGGTGGCTTTACAAACCGCATGAGCCCGCTTCAAATGGCGGCTGCATACTCTGTATTCTCTTACAAGGGTTTATACTGGGAGCCATATTATTATACAAGAATAGAAGATTATGACGGTAATGTTATTTTGGAGAAAAACCCCAACTGGAAAAAGATTTATTCCGAGCAGACAAGTTTTATTATAAACGAAATGCTTCAGGATGTTGTAAGGTACGGAACAGCAAAAGGTTATGGCATAAAAAACAAAAATGGCGAGGATATCCCGACAGCAGGGAAAACAGGGACATCCGACAAATACATTGACAAATGGTTCTGCGGATCAACTCCATATTATTGCGCTGCTACATGGTTTGGATATGATAATGCACGGGTCCCAATTTCACTAAGCAAACCGGAGTATTCAAATGCGCTCAAAATCTGGAATGCCGTCATGACAAAAATTCATGAGGATCTTGAGCCAAAACCCTTTTTTGATACAATGCCGGCAAACATCGTAAAGCGTAAAGTCTGTCTTGACTCGGGCAAACTTGCAACAAATCTGTGTGAACAGGATCCAAGGGGTTCCCGTGTAACCGAATTATATTTTATAGATGGCACCGAGCCGGATTATGGAGATACATGCAAAGTCCATTACAAAGCAAGTGTTTGCAGCGCCTGCAAGGATGAATTCGGACGCCCGGTACTTGCCAATGAATATTGTCCCGCTGAAACAGTTACGGAGAGAGTGTTTATCAGAAGACCTGTTGAATATAAACCCCTTTTCCCGACAGATCCATACCCCGAGGATTGGAAATATGAAATATATGAGGGGGAATATTGTACGGTTCATGACAGTTATTCCACACCCGGAACCGACTTTTCAGCCACATACCAAGATGAGCCTCCCGAACCCACGGAGGAACCCACACCAACACCCTTTTATGCATACTGATAAAGCAAAAGTGGCCTTAATTCAGCTTAAGGCCACTTATTCCGAATAATAAATGTTGATGGAATAAACATGTTATTGTACATCAATCCTTGGGTTTCCTGGC
>JAAYGP010000138.1 GCA_012727625.1 Clostridiaceae bacterium | reverse complement strand
TTTCAATTTCATTACAAACTTCCTGCAGATTAAGGAATTTGACTCTATTATTATCGTATTTCCCTATAACTTTCTTAAACTCAGGTATGTTATTATTCTCACAACCCAAACCAATAACCAGTACGCTGGCAGCATTAGGGTGACTAACAAGGGCTGCCAGTATCTTTTGTGTCATTTTGTGGTCTTCTCCAAGCTGAGAACAACCATAAGGATGTGAAAATGAAAATATACCATCTGTCAGTCCGGCATATTTTATGTTGGCCTTTTGCGCAAGTTTTTCAGAAGTCCTGTTTACACAACCCACGGTATTGATAATCCAGATTTCATTCCTTACCCCTGCTTCGCCATTGCTTCTTATATAGCCCATAAACTCAGCATGGAAGGTCTCCCGGGAGGTGTTAAGCATAGGGGTATAGGAATATTTCAGCAAGCCCTTAAGGTTTGTTTTCAAGTTATGGGTGTGGATATATTCCCCGGCCTTAATTGGTGTTACAGCACGCCCTATCGGATAGCCGTATTTTATTACGAAATCTCTTTCGCTGATATCCTTCAGCGCAACCTTATGACCAGCATCAATGTTCTGTGAGGCTGTCAGCGTATAATCACCTATTTTTAAGGTCTCATTCTGCTTTATATCAGTAATGGCAACTGCTGTATTATCCTTTTCATGTATTTGTATAAGTTTGTCAGTATTAATCATAATTAACTCCTGGCTTTGTTTAAAACCCCAATAATCAAATAAGCTTTCGCATTATCAGACATTACTTTCTGATTTTCAGCTTGCTGAACTTTTTTGGCAGAAAAAAACTCAAATCTGTCTCTCCTTTGCAAGCCGTCTGTACTAATTCCCGCCAACCTGTCTATGATTGATATCCTTACCCACGTCAAATACTTGCACTAGCCTCCTGTGCGGCGGACTTTGGAACATTGTATTAACCCTGCTACATTTCACCGATATTGATCAGTGTCCTGCCGATAATAATTATCAGCTCACCTCTTGTTACGGGCCGCTCCGGATCAATTTTATTATTATAACCTCTCACGATGCCGTTTTTGATTGCAAACGCCACAGCCTGCCGATATGGTTCCCTGACCTTGTCAAAATCATTAAACATATCAGGATCTATATCAAATCCGTTGATATTCTGCCCTGTTTTTTTCCGGTATACCATCATGGCCGCGTAAATGGCTTCATCTCTGCGCATTGGATTATCTCTTTCAATATTTTCATCCGGTATAATTATACCCGCTCTTAATGCTTTTTCCAGCACATCCTCCCCGTGGTAATTGTATGGTAATGTGTCCAGTATATTACATAAACTTTCATATACGGTTAACACCTCGCCGGCGTCAAAATTATTAACTGGCAGTGACGGCATTTCATAAAGTTTCAGAATACCCTGAAGAATGCTTTTTAGCTCGCTGTCAGTTATATTTCTGTATCTGTCAGTATCAGGCGCTGTCACCGCAATCGCGCCGCTTGATGAAAGATATGCGGATATTTTTCCCTCTGACGGCATTAATCTATTTTCAATATCGTTCCAATTGCCTTTTGCTGAATCATAATACCTGACCTTAATGGTCTCAGAATCAACGGGTGATACCAGTGAAATCGAAACCCTTACCGGACGCGCAAATTTCCCTAAAGGCATAAAGCTTTCGCTATAACCGGCATAGACTTTCGTTTCCGTAACAGGTAGAATAAATTGCCTGCCGGCTTCAGGCATAAGCTCACTTGCAGGGGTTCTCACATCAATCCTTACCGAGATGTTTCCCAGCTTCTGTTTTAACCTGAAATATGAATCCTGCAGGAAACTGCCTGGAAGAATATATATATCAAACCCGGATGTTTTCAAAACCAGGCTTTCTTTAACTCCTGACAAGGTTTCCAGAACCTCGCCGTCCAGTTCCAGACGTATTATTTTAGTGTCAGGCGGCGGATTTGTCATATCAATGCTGAAAGTACCTTTTCCCAATGTCCGGATTTTTTCTGAAAACCGGTGAGCATTTATGCCTGTAATTTTCGCATTCCATACTCCATTCTCAGCAATCGGGTTGATAACAACCATGTCTCCCACAGGAGTATCTTCAAGGGGTGCATCGGCATCATATTCGCCCCTGCCTTTTCGTGTTACCACCATAACAACAGCGCTGGGTTCTGATCTTAATCCCGTATTGGAGCTGTAGGAAAAAAGTCTTGCAAAGTAGCGGTGGTTTGATTTTAAACCGGTTACCTTATATTCATATCCTTCAACACTGAATTCCATAATCTCCTTAAAATCTGACGTTTCAGAGATTTCCAGAATAAATGTCACTGTTTCATCAGGAATCCACTCATAGAAAACTGATGTCTCGGTTATGGCATCCGTCACATCCTTAATGCCAAAGCCTCTTGGCCTGGGAGGGGGACTGTATGGTTCAGTCTTTACAATGATGGAATTACTCCATTCAGACACTGCTGTTCCGCCTGTTTCAGACGGAGCAATTGCCCGTATCCAGAAGCAATAAACAGTATCGGCCTGAAGTCCGCCTATTCTGAACAAGGGCTGGTATTTGAGATCGTGAGCCGAGACAGTAATACTTCTGTTTGCCTTTTCTATATCGTCTTCCGGACCATATGCGATATTATAGCTGTATCCTGTTTTATAGCTCCATGTCAGATCAACATAGGTGTCTGACGGAATTCCCTTTAAATCGGTGGGAACCACCGGGATTTCAATATGGGGCGGCAGATCCGGCTGTGTTGTAATAAGCAGTGGATCTGATGGCTCTGATTCCATGGTGCCTGTATTGTTTTTAACTGTTATCCATAATAAATATGTTGTGTTGGGCTGAAGCCCTGTAATATTCAGAGGAAAGACCTGTGATTTATCCGGCTGCAAATCCGGCACCTTAACAGGACTTATATTTTTCTCAAGGGAAAGAAGATAGCTTTGCGAAAGATCACTGTATATAATAAACTCCCGATTTTTCAGTGATTTAACAATTCCAAGGGCATCATCATATTCCACACAATGTATTAAAACCTCATAACCTGTTCCGTATTCCACTTTCCTCTCCGGCTTTTTCCTTTCGTCGCCATCCGGAAG
>JAAYGP010000137.1 GCA_012727625.1 Clostridiaceae bacterium | reverse complement strand
GTCCTTACACCCTGACAATTCGTAATAACATTATATCAAATACAAAGAGCAACGCCCTTGTTGGCGACGGGGAAGAAAGAGGATATGGCATTTATTACGAATTAGGTGACAAACATAATTTCATAGTCGATTACAACTGTTTCTACAACAATAACGGTGCCGATTTCAAGAGCTTTGAACCTTTGTCCGCCACAGGCAATTTATTCGGACAGAACCCATGCTTTGCCGATGCTGCCAGCCACGATTACCACTTAATGTCCGAATATGGGAGATGGGATGGTACAAAATACGTGAAAGATTCAGTTACCTCCCCGTGCATTGATGCCGGTGATCCAAATTCCGACTATTCAAATGAGCCAATGGAAAACGGCGGCAGGATAAATATCGGCAGATATGGGAACACATCCGAAGCATCCCTGAGCATCCGCAGAGTTGCTGCCCCTGAAGCAAACCCTGAACCCGGAGTATATGAAGAAATTCAAAAAGTATCACTTTCCTGTGCGACTGAAGGAGCCGTAATACGGTATACCACCGATGGCAGCGACCCGAATGCAAAAAGCAGCATATACAAAAAGCCAATCTCTATTTCGCCTTTAAAAACAGTCATTAAAGCAAGGGCTTACAAGGATGGAATGGAACCCAGCGCAATTGTCACTTTTGAATACAAAATTGATCCTACTGTCAGAATACCTGAATTGACAGAGAGACTGCGTGAGTTGTATGAGCGTGCTGAAAATCAGCCTTCCGGCAAACAACAGGCTTTATATCAAATCCTGTTGAATATCGTGAAGACATTCGAAAATTTCCTTAATACCCTTGAGAACATTATGAAATGATAGCCGTATAAAAATAAGCCCCTCCCGGGAAACAGCATAAGCCGGGCGGGGCTTATTGATCATATGGTGGTACGAGGTTATACAGTAGATAAAAGCTTTCTCATTACATATAAAAAATATTTAAATTTTAATATCTTGATTGAGGCTCCAGCCAATCGGGGTAATTATTCTTTATGTAAAGCCGGAAGCTCTCAAACTCTTCTTCGGTGAACCCGGTATATGGAGGGAGCAATCTCAGTGGAAATTCCGGATTTATAAGTTTTGCATATAGCTTGTCATATGCGCCGTCCATTCTTCCCTTGCTGCAACAGAGGGAAAGCCCTCTATGCACACCTGCAAGTTCCTTTCCCAGTTTTAATGCCGTGGGGAGATCACCGTTTATGGTCGCATCAAAAAATTCCAATGTCTTTTTTATATTGATATTCCCGACAGAACTTAACAAACCGCATTCACCGAGCCAGTTTCCATGAATCAATGCAATTTCATTAACAAAAAATGTCAACCCGCTCTGGTTTTCGGACATGTTGCGAACAACAAACATATCCTTTGAACAGAATTTTGCCCCAACCAGGTTTGGAATTTCCTTTGCCAGGCTTTCAAATTCCTCCGGGGTTATAACCCTCTTTGCGCGTGGAAGGTTATAGTTTAAAAACCTGCAATCCGGGAAAGAGCCGCAGACATCAACGAAAAATCTTCGCATTTCTTCATCATTCAATGCGCCCCAGGAGGGCATAGCCATCAGGAAGTCCTTTATTCCGTATTTAATTGCTATCTTAATCCGTTTTATTATTGTATTGTATGAAAGACTGATAAGCCCTGCCATCGGATAGGATTCGGTTTTCTTCATCTCCTCCGCGAAAATTGCCACAATTTCCTCGTATTGCTCATCCGTAACCGCATATCCTTCACCACCGGTGCCAAACACATAGATATGTTTAAGGCCTCTTTCCAATAAACCTCTTATCTCTTCCCTTAACAGCCTTTCATCAAGTTCATAATCTTCCGTCCATGGTATTCCAAGCCCTGAAATAACAGTTAATGGATATCGTCTCTGCATTCTAATCCCACGCCTCCTTTCATAAAGCTAATTCCTGTCTTAATCCGAATGGGATTACCTTTATGATAATTATACTTACCGATTGTATTGTTTAATATTAAAGTTTTCCATATTTCAGAACCGAGTCAATCATGCAGTTATAGTTCCTTGCAAGGCGGGGACTGATTTTCTCCAGAGGTGTCCCCGTAGAGCTTACAACTAACCGTGTCGGTCCTGCCTGGCTAATTATTTCACGCACTCTTTCCTCTATATGGGATTCATCCGAATTATACAATTCCTTCATTTGAATGTTTCCCGTAAGAGTGATTTGCCCGTTTGCGATTTCCCGTGCTTCCGCAAGTGTCAATTCTCCGTCCGGAACTGCTTCCACGGGATCAGTCTGATCAACTCCCATTTCCACAAACCGTTTCAGAGCATGCCTTATGTTTCCATGACAATGAACCGCTACTTTATGGCCATATTTTTTGCATAAATCCATAAGGGGCTTATCATAATTTACAACAAGCCAGTCAAAATCATATGGCGACATCAACGGCGGGGTCGCATGCTCCGCTCCCCCGAACCTTATTATTGGGCCAACCCTCAGTTCCAATAATTTGACCAGATTATTATATATACGTTCGTATGCCGTTTCCATCAACCGGTCAATCAAATCTCTTTCAGTCGCAGTTAATATCAGAAATTCCATAGGGTCAAACAAACGGCATACAACCAGCAACGGAGACGGTATCGTGACCCATACTACGCCTCTGTCGCCAAGATATTTTACTATGTCCTGGAAATCGTTTGCCTCAACAGGCTCACCCTGCCATGGAATCTCCAGCAGGGCCCTTGCATCGTCAGCAGTCTTGCAATAATGTTCCAATTGCCATGTATGCCCGGTGCCAGGTTTGACTCCTTTTTTTTGTGTCAGCATTATATTTTCATACTTCATTTGATAGACCGTCTCAATGCGCCCATCTCTCTCCTGTGACGGCAGTTCCTCCACCATGGACGGTGGTATGAAAAATTGATCCGAAATCATGCACTTTGGCCGCCAGATGAAGAAATTATCACACTCTTCCTCTAACCTTTTAACAAGCTTCCAGTACTCCGGATCACATTCCCTCCAGTTGTCATAATCATCATATCCGTGAAACGGTCCCGGTCTGAATCCATCTTTTCCTACTGCAAAAGGGATTGACGTGAATATCGGTATCCGATCCGTCTTTTCCCCGTTGAGTGTAGCCATAAGTCTCTCTTTAGGAGTCATGTAAATCTTCCTTCCTCACCCGAACATGAATTTTTCCCTATATGGCTCTGAAATCATCATGTATCTGCTTCCATCCGTTTAACGCCAGTGAAAGATCGCCTTTAATATTTATGAATCTTGCACCCATATCAATATACATTTTTGCCTGTTCAATGCTTCCGGCAGGAATACCCCACCATCTGTCCTTTCTTTTTGCCACCGCATCAGCAACTTTTTTAACTGCCTCCATCAATGCATCTTTTCCTTTAAGGCCATAATGTTCCAGGCTTTGCGTCAAGTCTGCCGGGCCGACGAATAATAAATCCACCCCGTCAACATCAAGGATTTCATCTATATTATCGACGGCTTCCTTGTCTTCTATCTGAAGCATAACGAAATTCTCACGGTTTAAAAATTCCTTGCATTCATTTGACGGTTTCAGCATAAAGTC
>JAAYGP010000136.1 GCA_012727625.1 Clostridiaceae bacterium | reverse complement strand
GAAGTTTTCGAAGAAATAATGATAGCAAGCAGAACAAAGAGCAAGTGTGACGCATTGAAAGAGAAATTAGTGCCTGTTACAAAAACCAGAATACACACTGCCAAAGTGGATGCTGATAATGTTGACGAACTGATTGCGCTCATAAACAGCTTCAAGCCTGATATTGTATTAAACCTTGCGCTTCCGTACCAGGATTTAACCATAATGGACGCATGCCTTGCCACAAAAACCCACTATCTTGACACAGCCAACTATGAACCGCCTGATACGGCGAAATTTGAATATAAGTGGCAGTGGGCATATCATGACAGGTTTAAGGAGGCCGGAATCTGCGCTCTTTTGGGAAGCGGATTTGACCCAGGTGTTACGGGAGTATTCACCGCATACGCTCAAAAGCATCACTTCGATGAAATTCATTATATTGATATACTGGATGCCAACGCAGGAGATCATGGTTATCCCTTTGCTACAAACTTTAATCCCGAGATCAACATTCGCGAAGTAACAGCGAAGGGGAGATACTGGGAAAACGGCAAGTGGGTTGAAATTGAACCAATGAGCATAAAGAGGGTTTATGATTTCCCGCAAATAGGGGAAAAGGATATGTACCTCCTGTACCATGAGGAGCTTGAAAGCCTTGCAAAAAACATAAAGGGAATTAAAAGAATACGCTTCTTTATGACATTCAGCCAAAGTTACCTTACACATTTGAAATGCCTTCAAAATGTCGGCATGACGTCAATTGAGCCCATTGATTTCAATGGCCAGAAAATCATCCCCCTGCAGTTTTTGAAAGCAGTCCTTCCTGATCCTGCAACATTGGGGCCGAGGACAAAGGGAAAAACCAATATTGGCTGTATCTTCAGAGGCATTAAGGACGGAAAGGAAAAGACATATTACCTTTATAACGTCTGTGACCATGAAGAATGTTACAAAGAGGTGGGAAGCCAGGCTATTTCATATACAACGGGTGTCCCGGCGATGATCGGCGCGATGCTTGTTATGAACGGTACATGGCGAAAAGCCGGCGTGTATAACATAGAGGAGTTTGACCCGGACCCGTTTATGGAAGCACTTAATAAATGGGGACTTCCCTGGCATGAAGATTTTAATCCTGCATTGGTGGATTGATTATGAATTTTGATATTGATAGGATCAGGACCCCGTATTATATTGTTGACGAGAATAAACTTACGGGAAATCTTGAGATTTTAAGGTCTGTTTCGGACAGAACAGGGTGTAAAATACTCCTTGCACAAAAAGCTTTTTCAATGTTTGCGGTTTACCCGCTGATAAAAAAATATCTTGCAGGTACAACCGCAAGTGGCCTTTATGAAGCAAAACTCGGGCATGAGGAAATGGGAGGGGAGACCCATATCTTTTCTGCTGCCTACAAAGATGATGAGTTTGATGAAATATGCGAAATATGCGACCATATCGTGTTTAATTCCTTTTCTCAGCTTGAGAAGTTTAAAAACAGGGTGATTCAGCATGGAAAAGAATTCGGCATCAGGATAAACCCTGAGCATTCAACACAGGATAAGGCCATCTATGATCCCTGCAGCAAAGGTTCACGCCTTGGCGTAACACTTAAAAATTTCCGCGAAGACCTTCTGGATGGCATCTCGGGTATACACTTCCACACATTGTGCGAACAAAACAGCGACGATTTGGCTTCAACCCTGGAAGCAGTCGAAAAGAATTTCGGCAAATACCTGTACGGAATGAAATGGGTTAATTTTGGCGGAGGACACCATATAACACGGGACGATTATGATATTGAAACCCTGGTTGAATGTATCATGCATTTTAAGGAAAAATACAACGTCGAGGTTTACCTGGAACCGGGTGAAGCTGTTGCCCTTAATGCTGGTTATTTGGTCGCAACGGTGCTTGACATTGTCAATAATGATATAAACATTGCAATTATTGACGCTTCCGCCGCCTGCCATATGCCCGATGTACTTGAGATGCCGTATCGGCCTGTTATAACGGGTTCAGATTTGCCAGGCAGGAAACCTTATACGTATCGGATTGGGGGGCCCACATGCCTTGCCGGGGACATTATAGGTGATTATTCCTTCGATGAACCGCTGGAAACAGGAAAAAAGCTTATCTTTTGCGACATGGCCATTTACACCATGGTAAAAAACAATACATTTAACGGTATGAAGTTGCCGTCAATAGCCCTGGCGGACAAAAACGGGAATGTAAAGCTGATTAAGGAATTCGGGTATTATGACTTCAAAAACCGGTTGTCGTGAGCATTTCATGAGAAAGACAATATTTTTATTAATTCAAAAACAGGAGTGAATATATAGCCTTAATGCATTTGTATAGTATCATATTATAATCATTTTAGTATTCAAGTCCAATTACATTAAGAAGCATGTCATTATAAAATGTATCATCAAATATTACACGATTCATATTTTGAAAAGATAAAAATTTCTACGTAGAATTATTTTTAGAAATATTTTAAAAAATTATTCACGTATCTATTCGTTATTGAAGAGTCATTCTGGTTATATAACGCATTTTACATCCTTTAAAGTATTGTAAAAACGGTTACATGCGCTGACAATCCCATCAGGTTGATTGAAAATTGTGTAAATATTGGTAACTATAATATCTGCGCCGTTTCTTACACAATCTGCGGCAATATCATAGTTAACCCCACCGTCAATACTTATTTTAAAATTAAGGTTATTATGTTTTCTGAATAAGGCAAGTTTTTTAAGTCGCTCCAAAGAGCCTGAAAGGAATTTCTGCCCTGAGAACCCGGGTTCAACCGACATCAGGACAACATAAT
>JAAYGP010000135.1 GCA_012727625.1 Clostridiaceae bacterium | reverse complement strand
TTGCTTTATCCACTGCCTGTGTTAAAATCAGTTTGTCTGGTCGTGAACCAATAATAATAATCGGATCCCCCACTCTAACATTTTCATAGTACTCCATAATAACCGGAGCCAGGCCGTCAAGAGTCTGACATAGGCTACAGCGGTATCCCCCATGGGCAAGGGAAAAAGCAGGGTCATAAAATGGGTTAATATTAACCAGTCCGCCGCCTTTACAGAACATCTCATCTCCAATGGAAGCCGAATGGGGATCCGTACCAAAAATATGTATCAAACGATCATTCTTAATAGCATCTGCCATAAGCTTTGCTGCTGCATTCAAATTAGATTCCTCTATTTTTAACTTATTCAGATACACAGAAAGTAACTTTATGTATTTTTCTGTCATTTTTTAAGACCCTCCTACATGCTTTTTACTTTCCCCCATATTTTCGCCATATACGCAGCATTTTCTTCTATGCCGCCTTCTTGCAATGAATTAGTCCATATGGGGGGTTGTATTCCCTTTTCTTTAATTTTGACAATCGTTTCAGCCAGCAATGCTTTTAGTATTATCGCCTGCATAATTGTTGCAACAGGAGAAATTTTTCTATCCAGACAATCATACTTCAAAATAGCATCGCCATATGGGACATAGCTGTCGATATACAAATCAGAAACCTGGTATAAGGTTTTTTTGCTTTTATGCATAGCATTGGCATAGGTAGACCGATCTGAAAAAGCTGGAGATGTTATGGAAATAACATACGCACCTCTTTTCCTGCATTCCAATGCCCCTTCAATTGCTACAGGGTTTATACCATAAGCACTGCCGAGTACAACCACATCGTCCCTGTTAATATTGTGATACTCAACAATTAATTTGCCGTAGCCCTCAACCCGCTCCATTCCATTTATTTCTCTTGCTGCACCATGGGATAATGAAATACTTGGGTCGTAGATTGGGCATAATGCAGCAAGCTCGCCTTTTCTATAGAGAACATCCTCTGAAAAAATTGAGGAATGACCTCCTGGCCCCCACAAATAAATAAGTTTGTTTGCGACAACGGCATTCGCCAAAATTTCAGCCGCCTGCTTCATTTTTGCTACTTCTGTTTTTTTAACCTTTTCTATTAATTCTTTAATGGCGTCTAAATAATCAACACAAGGATTCATTTGCCATACACACCCTTCTATCTTTGTTTTTGTTAATAACTTATTTTATATAAAAATCTTTATTGCCACGATTTATTACTGAAAATCGAGGGATTTTGATAACTTGTTATAGCATTGTTATCTCTTTATTGTAGTTTGAAATGAACACGCATTTTAAAATTTTGTTTCTATAATAAATTTTAAACAAACTATTCACTTGTGTCTTTATACAAACCTGTTTGTTTTTTGCACATTTAAATTGCATAATGCCGTCAGTAATAAGTAACGGTTTACTTGTTTTGGTTGTGCCTGTAACTTGCATTATAATCAGATTGTGTATACGATGGACAAACAAAAAGAGCCCCTGTCTTGCCGCATTCGCAAGACAGAGGGCTTTTAATAATTTCCTGCTGCCAAACTTTCTGTTTTTGTTATTTATCGTCTCAATTATTTAGCGTTCAGCATTTTGTAAAGCAACTCAATGATAAGTATATAATTTCGCACTATATGGTATGGATCCTTTACCGGCAATGCCACCACTTTATTCTGCGGCTCACCATTTCTTTGCCGGATTTGTATCCATTCCCTTATTTCCCGATCCGGGTTTGGAAAGATTTCATAGGTGTAATCGAATACCTTTTTGTATAAGTTAAGAAACTCCTGATCCCCGGTTCTTTCATAGCATAGTAAAGTTGTGTATAATGCCTCTGAGTGCACCCACCAAAGCTTATCTCCCCAGCTATTTAGAAGCTGATGGTACATAGGTTGGTCTTCAACATCCTCACCACAACCAACGGGTTCCCCGCCTGTCACGCTGCAGTAGTGCAGTAATCCACCATATTCATTGTCCCAGCCAATTTCAAATGTGTTTTTTGTTATTGCAGCAATCTTTGAAATATACTGTGGTTTATTCAAAATATCCATGGAATCAATCATAAACCACATATCCTCGATAGTATGCCCGGGATTGGCGTGCTGCCCTAAAATATTATCAAAAAATTGATTGTCACAGGTTATAATTTCATGAATTATATTATTTTTATCAACAAAATTACCTAATATATCCTCCATGAAACACTCTAAATTTTTTTTCAACTCAGTACAAAATTCATTATCAAATTTTTCAGCAGCCTCGTAAACTTCTTTTGTTATATTGGAGAAAATCATAGGTATGCCATGGGCACGGTACCTGGATGAGAGAGGGTATGGTAAAGTATTGAACTTACCCGATCTAACCCGGTTTATACTCGATATGTACAAATTTTTACAAAATCGGTAACTGTTAATGTCATTTGCTGCTACAGCATATTTACCAAAGGCAGCTATTACAAAACAATCCGCATAGATACTCATATCAAGCTCTTTATAACCTTCGACAAATTTATGTTTGCCCGTTTCATCCATTAAAAACACGCAACGCCAATCGTTTTCTCCCATCAGGCAATGCTTTTCCAAAAACTCCTTTCCCCTCCGGGCTAAATCTAAGAAATAACTCCTTTGTTTTTTTGTAAAAGTGCCGCAATCCATCATGGCAAGTTTAGAAAACATCCAGACAAAACGCCCTTGAGACCAGGTATATTTATCCCGGCTTATCAGCTTACTGCCGTCATTGGTGAAGCAATTGAAGAAACCGCCATTTTCATAATCAATGCATTGCGGAAGCCAAAATGACAGTATGTTATTGGTTAATTCATTTTCATAAAACCCTATAAGCTCCCTTATTTTTGAACGTTCCATTATATCATCCTTTGCGCGTTTATTAGATTTCTATGCCAAGATTTTTATAGGTTACTTTTGCTACTTCAGATGAATCCTTGTCTCCCAAACCCATTATACGACTTGGTTTAAACATGTTCAAGCCACCATCAAGAATAAAACTGGGTGCTTTATATTCTTCATAAAGCATTTTCATATATGTTGGGGTGCCTGTCAGGGGTGCATCAAGATAAGACCCGCCTGCAGCCTTGAATTTCACGTGTATTTTTTTGCTTGATGCAGGGTAGCTGGTGCTGATATCAATTACTCCCTTGTTTTTGACACCTATCGCAAGAAACCTATCTGTGACTGCCTCCACCTCCGGATAACCAGGCAAGGATAAGATAGTAACATCACTTTTTATAAAAACTTCTTCTACACTACTGGCAAGCACGGCTTTTCCTTCGAATTTTTTTATGTGCTTTCATTAATGTCGTAAACAGTCGTGTGATACCCGTTCTTAATTATATTCGAACATACCCCACTGCCCATTCTGCCAAGTCCTATAAATCAAACTTTCATCTTAATCTGCTCCTTTCCAATAAGATTTTTTATTAGTTAATTGCGTAACTCCTTAACCCTTTGTTTTACTTGCTTTGCAGAGAGTGGTTAAACCTCTCTCCTCTGCTGATAGCTGAAACAATTTACATTAATCTTACAAGCCTGTGGATAAGTTTTTT
>JAAYGP010000134.1 GCA_012727625.1 Clostridiaceae bacterium | reverse complement strand
GTTGAACTGGCAGGACAGGGCTTTTTGATACATCGCCGCAGCCTCATTTATTTCCCCGCAATCCTCAAGGTATTGCCCATAGTCAAAATATGCTTCGGGAAAATGCGGGTTGCTTTCAATAAGCTTTTTAAAAAGCTCCCCTGCCTTGTCCATTTCACCTCTCAAATGATATAAATGGGCAAGATTGTCCTGTATTACCGGATTATCGGGGTTAAAATCGTATGCCTCCAGATTTATTTCAAGGGCTTCATCCAGATCACCCTTTTCAATAGCAAGATAACCTAAAGTACCATAAATTGAAGTGGTTTTATATTCCTTTATAACCTCTTTCAACATGGAAATCGCATCATCAAGCTTCCCCTTTTTCCATAAAACAAGAGCAAGATTTGATTTTGCCATGTTTGTATCATCCTTGCTTTTACTGTTTTCAACAGCTGAAAGAAAGACCTTTTCAGCTTCCTCAAGCTTGCCGGTTTTAAAGAGAATAAAACCATGAACAACAGTCGCGTTGATTGGGGCCTTTTTGCTTTTCGACGCTTTTTCATACCATGAGGCTGCCTTTTCAAGATTTCCTTTTCTGTATTCGATCTGACCCTTGACAATATATATGTAAGTCATGTTAAAAAGCACCAGGGCAGCAATATATGAAATTATACCTGCAATCCCCAGATAAACATTAATTTTAAACAATACTATTATGACCATAACCGGAATACCGGCAAATAAAATCAATTTTAACAGCGGCTTTTTCATCACACCAGATTCTCCTTTTCATTCATAAATCCTGTATTCTGTATAATGACAGTTAACAAATAAACTGTTTTATGGCGCTTTTTAATGTGTTTTTCTGTGTGATTTTCCCTATATTGTGTTCATTTCGGCAAAGCACGGGAGCATAAGTTCCTGCCATCGCACTGAATGCATCGTATTCCGAAATTGTTAAAATCATATTTATCATAGCACTTAAACATTGTCAGCGCAATTCTTTCAGGAAATAGAAAAGTTTTGAAAAAGCTAATCATAAGCTGCGGTCCTTCGCACCGCAAGCCTCAAACCGCATGATCACCCGTGCTTTTGGATGGCTGTTGAATAGAAGCTGTCAGTTGTCCAAATATCCGGTCTGTTCTTCATATATGGTATAACCAATATAAAATGGTTCGTTTTCATTGTCATCATAAATTTTTGTGAAGCCTATTGTGCCTTTTCCACTCTGAATAAGTCTGTTTTCAACCTTTCCATTGGACATGTCACGATATTCCACTTCATATATGGTGCCGTCATCACTTTCGTAAATGTTTATAATCTCTGTTTCAATGCTGTATTTATTTCCTTTGTCATCAACCGGGTATTGGATCCATTTATGCCCTGTTATAAACGGGTAACGAATAAGCTCAATGCCGTTAAAATCGGAATCCATCATCAGCGGGGCATCCTTGCTTTGAACAAGTATGTTGTTTTCAATTGTATATTGAAGATAAATGGAAAAATCATCTCCCTGTGTTTCCCCTCCTGATAAGTCATCCACCTCTCCGGTGACAATATAAACAGGATTTCCGTCAACTAATCGTATACTGCTTAAAACAGCATTGTGCCCGTATTCGGCAAACCCAAAGCATCTCCAGAAAAAACCGGTTTTTCCGGGCAGTAACTTTACCATGCGCTCTGCCATAATCTGAACGCCTATATTACTTGCATCTGCGCTTTTTTGTTCATTAAGGCCTGAAAAAACATCCTCAAGAAAAAACATTATTTCATCCGTAAGACTAAAATTGCCTTTTTCTATCAGGCCAATGTATTCAGATAATATTCCGGACACGGTTGAACCGGCATGGTTCTTTACAAATTCCTTATACCTTTCATAATGCTTTCTTGAAATCAAACCCTCATTTACATCACACACCGGATCAGGATCATATCCGTAAAGATAAGCAAACAGATAATCCTCGTAATAGTTCATAACTTCATTCGTTTTGATGGTTTCAGGGTATTTTTCCATGTAATCGGATGTTTTGAGTATTCTGTTCTCCAGTTCCTCAACCGGAATATTCAGTTTTCCGTTCCATACGGAAGGTTCATTTGATTCGGACCTTATAATTTCTATGTAATGAGCGTACCATTCGGATAATGAGTTCCTGTTGTTCCAATAAACATCATACCTTATCGCCGGGACCCTGTCACTGTCAATCGTGATTAGCTTAAAACCGTTGTTGTTAAACCATGCCAGGAATTCATCATCCGTATTTTCAGGGCTGAAATCCATACTTCCCTGAAAATAGCCAAGCCATGCTTTCTGAACAGTTTCAAGTATAAGAAATAATTTATCCGCTTCATCCGCCTGTGTTCCATTTATGCTGTTTTGTATAAACTCAATAAGTTCGTATGGTGTTTTGTCACTCAACACCATATCCCTCATTTTTCTTATAATTTCCTCTTTAATTTCAATAGAAGGCGCTGTGTCTAATTCCTGTACAGGGCTGTTTGCAATACCGGTAACGGAAGAAGTAATTGCCGGTGTAACACCGGGGTCGCTCTGTGACGCAGGATTGTCTTTTTTTTTGCAGCCAGTAACCAATAACCCGATTGCAATAAGCACTATAAAAAAACGTCTCATTACCACACCCCACTATAATCCATTGTGCATGTTCATAAAATTCAGATTCTTTTGCTATCCGAGAGCCAGCATTGCGCCAAGAGCTTTTTTTGCGCTTTCGGCCACATTTTTTTCAAGGGTTATTTCATACCTCATTTCCTTTAATGAAAAATATACGCTTTCCACAGTTGTTTTCTTCATATTTGGGCATATCATACCGGTTGAAAGCATATAGAATAATTTATCGGGACTGTCTTTCTTTAGTTTGTGCATTACACCCATTTCAGTTCCTATCAGAAATTTTTTGTGTGGGCTTTTTTGGGCATATTCAATTATTTGGGCAGTACTCCCGACAAAATCAGCCATTTCAACTACCTGCGGCCTGCACTCGGGATGTACGAGGAAAAGAGCATCCGGATGAATTTCCTTAGCCTTTTTTACATCACTTTCCACTACCCTGTGATGTGTTATGCAGTAACCCTGCCACAAGTGAACGGTTTTCTCCGGTATTTGTTTTGCAATGAAACTTCCAAGGTTTTGATCGGGTACAAAAAGTATCTCTTTGTTCGGAAGTGATTTTACCACCTTTACAGCATTTGATGAAGTGCAGCATATATCGCATTCTGCTTTCACTTCCGCAGAGGAGTTGATATAGCATACAACTGCAGCTTCAGGATATTTCTTTTTTTCCTCCCTTAACGCCCGCGCGGTAACCAT
Organism: Clostridiaceae bacterium; assembly: GCA_012727625.1. Taxonomy (GTDB): domain Bacteria; phylum Bacillota; class Clostridia; order DSM-8532; family DSM-8532; genus JAAYGP01. The sequence goes on along the minus strand of JAAYGP010000134.1, from coordinate 18,203 downwards.
GTCAGCCATCGGACAACCTGCATGGATTTCGGGCAGCAGCACTGTTTTGTCAGGAGATAAAACCTTTGCACTCTCTGCCATGAAATGAACACCGCAGAAAACAACCACATCCGCATCTGTTGATGCGCAGTATTGCCTTAATTTAAATGAATCTCCGACAACATCAGCCAGATCCTGGACTTCGTCAATCTGGTAGTTATGTGCAACAATTACTGCGTTTTTTTCCTTTTTCATTCTTTTAATTTCATTTATCATTTCCATTGTCTTTTCATCCATGTCGAGTTCCTCCCTTAACAAGTCCTATCCCTTTAAAAAACCGTGCTCGTTTACCGGGATAAAGCCTGCAAAACGCCCTATGGCGTATTCCGCTTATATTATTCCTTTAATGCAAGCACTCACCGGAATTTACAATTGAAAATTCATTGTATATTTTTCGGCGAGTGTTTTTCTCAATCCTTCACAGCTTTTTATTTTATCACATAAAGAACCTGTTTACAAAATATCTTTGATGGAAAGCTATGTCTGAATCAGCTGTTGGGTTATTGTTTGAGCAATTTTTAACGATTTTGCGGTTTTTGTTGTTTCCTGAATTAGTTTGATGTAGAATATAGAATATTGGACAAATCAAATATTTAATTCTGCTGCAGTAAATCAGTTCGGTCAAGCTGAGCACCTCGCGTTTTTGCGCAGTATTTAAATCGGATAGGAACAGTGGTTATACTCCACACTTAAGTGAGCAGAATTAAATATAATTCCGCAGGCAAAATCTGCGGATGTATTCATGCTGTATTATTACATAAGTTTACGATTTTGCAGCGGAACAGTTTTGATTTGTTCTTTCTATTTTTAAGGCAGGAGTACTTTATGGATTTGTTAAAGCAGCGTATATTACAGGAAGGCATAGTACTTGACGGAAACATTTTAAAGGTTGACTCCTTTATCAACCACCAGATTGACCCAATTCTCGCCGATGAAATTGGCCGGGAGTTTTATAAGCGTTTTAAAGACATGAAAATTGACAAAATTCTTACCATCGAGACTTCAGGCATAGCATTTGCGTTATTTACTGCATATCATTTCAAAGCACCGCTTGTATTTGCCAAAAAGTACCCGGGGAAAAATATATCAGATGAGATCTATAGCAGTCGGGTATATTCCTATACAAAACAAAAGGAATACACCATTTCCGTTTCCTGCCGGTATATTTCTTCCGGGGACAGAATTCTTCTGATTGATGATTTTCTTGCCAACGGGCAAGCTATACTTGGGCTGATTGATATAGCAAAACAGGCAGGAGCAAGTGTATTGGGAGCCGGAATTGCTATTGAAAAGGGCTTTCAGCCCGGCGGTAAAATTTTGCGCAATCAGGGTATCCGACTGGAATCCCTTGTTGCAATAGAATCTTTTAATGATAAAAAAATTATTTTCAGGGAGGAAGAAAAATGAGAAAGAAGATTTTTTGCGTGCTGATTGCTGTTCTTTGCTTCACAATGCTTTTAACAAGCTGCGGAGAAACCAGCAAACCCGGAACAGACGGACAGGGGAATGAAAAAAAGGTAAAAGTTGGTTTTGTGTTTATAGGCTCAGGTAACGATGCCGGTTATACCTATGCCCACGACCAGGCAAGGTTATATGTTGAGGAAAAGCTTGGCGTTGAAACCCTTTACCAGGAAAATGTCAGTGACAGTGACAACTCCTGTATCGCCGTAATCCAGTCATTAATCGATCAGGGCTGCAATGTCATATTCGCAAACTCATTCGGATATATGGAATATGTTCATGAAATGGCACTTGCATACCCTGATGTTAAGTTCCTGCATTGTTCCGGATACCTGGACGCTGAAAACATGCTGAACTATTTCGGCAGAATGTATCAGCCAAGATATCTGTCCGGAATAGTTGCCGGCATGAAAACAGAAACCAATAAAATAGGTTACGTGGCAGCTCATCCCATAGCCGAAGTTATTCGCGGCATTAACGCATTCACTCTTGGTGTGCGTTCTGTAAATCCCGATGCAACCGTTGAAGTTGTCTGGACCAACACCTGGTATGATCCTGCCACTGAAAAGAACGCGGCCATAGCATTACTGGACAAAGGCTGTGATGTTATAGCGCAGCATCAGGATACGACAGGTCCCCAACTGGCTGCTCAGGAACGCGGAAAATGGGCCATTGGATACAACTGTGACACAAGCGATATTGTGCCTGGTTCCTTTATGACGGCACCTGTCTGGAACTGGGGTCCATATTATGCAGAACAGGTCCAAAAGGTTATTGACGGCACCTGGAAGAGTGAAAACTACTGGGGAGGCATGGAAGACGGAGTTGTCGATTTGGCTCCTTTAACCAAAAACGCTCCGGAAAGCGCCCAGGAAAAAGTTGATGAAATGAAGGCAAAAATAATCAGCGGCGAATTTGATGTTTTCTATGGACCAATCAAGGATCAATCCGGAAATATCAAGGTTCCGGAAGGCTCATCCCTGACGGATAAAGAAATGCTGTCCATGGATTGGTTTGTTGAAGGGGTTATTGGTAATATACCACAGCAATAAAAATTTAAAGCCGGCAGGATAAGGTTTTGCTTAACAACCGATATTCTGCCGGTTAAACTGAAACATCCGTTGTTTAAATGCCGATTGTTATTGCTATCCGGAAAGAATGGCCTTTGATGCCTGGATTGGCTTCCCGGACAGCAATGACAATATTACATGTCAACATATTATTATATTGCAACTCACCTGCCTGGTAAGCCGGGCAAAAAGACTTATATTACAAAAAGATCGTTAAAGGATGTAGTTATGGAAAAGACAGTCTTTGTTGAAATGAATAATATTTGTAAAACCTTTGGAGTTATACGTGCCAACCGCAATATTAATTTCAGAGTAAACCAGGGGGAAATTCATGCTTTGCTCGGTGAAAACGGAGCCGGAAAAAGTACTCTTGTAAATATGCTGTCGGGTATATACACTCCCGACGCCGGCAGTATTGAAATATATGGTAAACCGGTCAAAATCCATTCTCCGAGACAGGCTTTCGAGCTTGGGATCGGAATGATTCACCAGCATTTTAAACTGATTGATGTTCTTACCGCCGCTGAAAATATTCTCCTGTCTGAAAAAGGTTCTTTATTTCTTTCCGAAAAAGAAGCATTAAAAAAAATACAAAAGGTTATGGAGAATTATGGCCTATTAATTGATCTTTCAAAGAAAATAAGCGATATGTCGGTAAGTGAAAAACAGACAGTGGAGATTATCAAGGTTTTATACAGAGGCGCAAAGATATTGATCCTGGATGAGCCAACCGCTGTTCTTACACCCCAGGAAATAGAAAAGCTGTTTGTAATACTTAGAAACCTTGCCAAAGGCGGATGTGCTGTAATAATCATTACACACAAGCTGAATGAAGTTATGACCATATCGGACCGTGTTACAGTTCTAAGACAGGGTGAAACTATCGCTACACTTGATACTCAATCTACAAACTATCGCGAGCTGACCGAATTAATGGTAGGGAAACCCGTGGATCTTACAATTGAAAGGCTGCCGTCCAAAAAGGGAAATCTGATGCTTGAAGTAAAAAACCTGACGGTTTTAGGTGAACACCAGGTTAAGGTTCTTGATAATGTTACTTTTGATTTATACGGGGGAGAAATTTTAGGCGTGGCAGGAGTCGCGGGAAGCGGCCAGAAAGAGCTGTGTGAAAGCATTGCGGGTCTTTACCCTGTGGAAAGCGGAAGTATTGTCTTTGAAGATGAAAATATCGTTGGCTTAAATCCCCGGGAGATTATCCGCAAAGGCATCAGTATGAGTTTTATTCCTGAGGACAGGCTTGGCATGGGTCTTATTCCTTCTATGGATATGGTGGATAATATGCTCTTGAAAGATTATGTAAACCAACCCGGAATTGCAATAGACAGAAAACCCGCAAGACAAAAAGCCGAACGGGTTAGAAAACGGTTGAATATTCAGACACCAGGCCTCTCAACACCAATCCGGAAACTGTCCGGAGGAAATATACAGAAAGTTTTACTGGGACGTGAAATAGATTCAAACCCACGTCTTCTGATTACTGCGTATCCTGCAAGAGGGCTGGATATAGGTGTCTCATACAATATATATGATCTTTTACAGGAACAAAAGCAAAAAGGTGTTGGCATCCTGTATATAGGTGAGGATCTTGACGTCTTAATTGAGCTTTGTGACAGAATCATGGTGCTTTGCGACGGCAGAATTACCGGCATTGTGGAAAGCAAAAGCATCACAAAGGAAGGGCTTGGTCTTCTGATGGCAGGAGAATCACTGACAGCTCTGGAAAAGGAGGAACACTTATGCAGATTATAAACCGGCCAGGCACATCAATTAAACAGGTAATAACTATACGTGTTATTGCAATAATGGCAGCGGCAGTTGTTTCAAGTTTTCTCATTACATTGCTGGGGTATAATCCCCTGGTGGTCTTCTCAAATATGATTAAAGGCGCTTTGGGTTCAAATATACGTATAAAAGCTACCTTGCTTGAGATGATTCCTCTTACCATCGCATCCCTTGGAATTATAATAGCGTTTAAAATGAAGTTGTGGAATATCGGCGGCGAAGGCCAGATCCTGATGGGAGCTTTCGACGCAAGCTTTATAGCTCTTAAGGTTGACTGGATTCCGTCTTTCCTTGTGCTGCCCGTTATGTTTATTGTCGGATTTTTAGCCGGAGGGCTCTGGGCTTTTATCCCGGCCTTTTTCAAAGCCAGATTCGGAGCCAATGAAACCATAATGACCCTGATGCTCAATTATATAGCCATCCAATGGATAACATACCTGCAATACGGGCCCTGGAGGGATCCGAAAAACATGGGATTCCCGAAAATTCCAAACTTTCCGAAGGAGGCACTGCTTCCGCAAATTTTCGGTATTCACGCAGGATTGATTATATCTCTTGTACTTGTTGTTGTTATTACCTGGTTCATGAAGAAAACAAAAAAGGGGTTTGAAATTGCTGTTGTCGGTGAAAGCGTAGCAACAGCCAAATATGCCGGTATGGACGTTTTTAGTGTAATAATTACAGCAATGCTTATATCCGGTGGTTTGTGCGGTATCACCGGAGTTATACAAACCTCAGGCGTTAATAAAACATTAACTTTCAATGTATCAAGCGGTTATGGCAATACAGCAATAATAACAGCATGGTTGTCCGGACTCAGTGCTCCCTGGGCCCTGCTGGTATCTTTCCTGTTCGCCATATTGCTGCAAGGCGGATCTTATATACAATCTGCGCTGCAGATACCGTCGTCTGCCGCTGATGTTCTTCAGGGCATGATCTTATTCTGCATACTCGGCAGTGAATTTTTTGTAAGATATAAGGTTCGTTTCACCGCGAAAAAACCTGTTTCCAACGGAGGTGCCAAAGCATGCTGATTTTGTTTTTAAAAAGCGCGGTTATTGCAGGAACACCGCTGCTGTTTGCCATATTGGGAGCTATGTTTAATGAGCGTGTCGGAAATTTGAATCTCGGAATTGAAGGAATGATGCTTTTAGGAGCCGTGGCTGGGTTTCAGGCTGCTATATACAGCAATAACCCCTTTATAGCGCTGCTTTTTGCCATGATATTCGGAAGCCTCGGCGCGCTTATTTACGCTTTTTTGACTGTCACACTAAGAACAAATCAGGTTGTGACAGGGCTTACGCTTACAATATTCGGTACCGGACTTGCAAGATTTCACGGGCAGAAATTGATGGGTATGGTTCTGCCGGAAGATTTCAGCCGGCATTTTAAACCGTTGTCCATTCCCTTTTTGCATGAAATACCTGTATTGGGACCGTTTTTATCAATATTTTTAGAGCAGGACCTTTTTGTATACCTTGGTTTTGTCTCAGCGATTCTTTCAGGCATTTATCTTTTCAAAACCCGTCCGGGGCTTAATCTGAGGGCAGTCGGAGAAAGCACAGCGTCAGCGGATGCTTCCGGAATAAACGTAACATTATACAAATACATTCACATTCTTCTGGGTGGCGCTCTGTGTGGTCTTGGCGGAGCATACCTTTCACTGGTCTATGTTCCCTCATGGCAGGAGAATATTACCTCCGGCCGCGGATGGATTGCCGTAGCCCTTGTTATTTTCACCTCCTGGAATCCGTATAAGGCCATAGGCGGTGCAATACTGTTTGGTGGACTGGATATTTTAGGGTTCAGAATCCAGTCTCTTAACATACCGGTAAACCAGTACTTTTTAAGAATGATGCCCTATTTGGCCACAATTATTGTTATTATCATAGGCTCAATACGGAAAAGTAGCAGGCATACGCCGCCCAAGGACCTCGGAAATCCATATTTCCGCGAGGAAAGGTAGACATCCTTTTAATTTCTTTGCAAGTTTACTGCGCATTTTGCTGCGCTGCTTATATTGCGTTTTTAAAAGTGATATTCGGTTTAAGTGAACTGAATCATTCCTGGTTACGGGATAATCACTGATATTTTGAAAAAGCTGAAGAAAGAATTGCATTTTCATTTTGAGGAGCTATATTTCCAAATCACAGATAGACTACTTTATCGTGAAAGCTTTCTTAAAAGTTCTGTAAAGCTATCCGGCAGAGGTGCTTCAAACTCCATGGTTTTACCTGTGGCGGGATGTGTTAATTTAAGAATTCGGGCATGAAGTGCCTGCCCGTCACAAGTTGATTTTTTGCTGAAAGTACCATATAAAGGATCTCCATAGACAGGATGCCGTATATATTGCATATGAACCCTTATCTGATGAGTTCTGCCTGTTTCAAGCCTGCATCTTACATGAGTTGCCTTAAAAAGACGATTAATAACCTCAAAATGAGTGATGGCTTCCCTGCCCTTTCCAGGCGTTACGGCCATTTTTTTGCGATCGCCGGGGTGTCTTCCTATTGGTGCGTCTAAAGTACCCTTTTCTTCTTTTATTTCTCCTTCCACTATTGCTTCGTAAATACGCTGCATACTGTGATCTTCAAGCTGTTTTGCCAACCCCAGGTGAGCCTTGTTGTTTTTTGCCACAACAATAAGTCCCGTGGTATCCTTATCAATACGATGAACAATTCCCGGGCGGATAACTCCGTTTATATCCGAAAGATCCCCGCAATAATATAAAAGAGCATTCACCAGGGTATTACTGAAGTTACCCGGAGCTGGATGCACTACCATGTTTTTTGGTTTATTGATAATTAAAATATCCTTGTCCTCGTAAATAATATCCAGGGGAATGTTTTGAGGGATAACTGACAGAGGCTTAGGATCAGGTAAGTCCACCGAGATTTTCATTCCGGAAACAGTTTTTAACTTGCTTTTTGCATTTTTGCCATTTACTTTGACATGCCCTGCATCAATAAGCTTCTGAATGTAGCTTCTTGAAACATCCGGCAGGTTCCCGGCAAGAAAAACATCCAGCCTGAGCCCTTCATCATCTTCTTCTATATCAAATATGAAAGATTTTCTATTCTCCATTTCCACAGTCACCCGGCACGACTTCCGAAACCTCCGGCTTTTGTTTTTCACTTGCAGCATCCGGTTCCTTGTAAATAAAGATCAAATAAATAAACAACAAGCCAGCTCCTATATTAACGCATACATCTGCTATATTAAACACGGGATAGTCTTTCCAAATCCAGACATCAAATTCCAGAAAATCTGTCACTCTGCCCCGGAACACCCGATCTATAAGATTTCCGAATGCTCCTCCCAATATAAAGGCAATTGATAACCTCATCATTTTTGATCTGTTCTTAACCATCAAATAAATTAAGACAGCGGCAGCTATAACTGTAAGGGTTATAAGAAATATTCTTGCGTCTTTCAGTATTCCGAAAGCAGCCCCTGTATTTTCCACATGGGTGATATAAAAAAAGTCTTTTATAACCACATTTGATTGAAGCAAGGATAAATTATCCCTAACATATTGTTTGGTAAACTGATCCAATATAACCAGTAATGCAATCATAACAAACCAGAGCATTTTATTTCCCCTTTCTCCATGACCATTTCAGTATACCCATACGGTATGTTTCCTGTCAACCTGTTTGGAGCATGTATAGAAAAACGTATTCAGAGGGAGTTACTGTTCAGAGGTACATGCAGAAGTAGCGGGTGGTCATGTGGGTTGAGGCTTGTGGTGCGTTCCGGTGGGCACATCCCTGTTGGGTCATTCTTTCTTTTTCCAGGAAAGCAATTTATTATCCTGTAAAGAAGCCAAAGTGATATGGCTGCAATTAATAGAAACTGTCGATCAATGACAATCATGTCAGGTTTACATCCCGCTATTATATAGTTTAAATCTTAAGGATCATATATATACTGCTTGCTCTATAAATCATTGATTATTTGTTTTTACCGTTAAACAGAAGAGTTAATGATGTGCGGTTGGTGCATCCGGACTTTTTTAGAATATTCCCCACATGTAACTGCACCAGTTGTATTTAATATTATGTCATCTATGTCAAATGTCCTTGCATTGCCTATAAAAGCAGACAGTAACTGCAAAATTTCAATGGTAAGAGATATAGAAAAGCCTGCTAATGCTATCGTCTTTATCTTTCTGAACCTGTCCCAAAAAATAGGAAGAAATAAACCCATTGGTAGGAGCAATACCAGATTCCCGCCTATATTTCGAATCCAAAATTTCAGCATATAATCGGAGACTCTTGAATCCTGAATCCTTTTTATAGCATTCAGGGTACTCACAACAGGTATATAGTTTATGTTGAAATACGTTCCTGCCATACCATTTCCGATGAAAAGCGGGAAAAAGGTTAACCCAATAACAGCCAGACAGTATAAAAAGAAAGCGTTTAGCAATAGCTCTCTTTTTAACTGAAACTCTTCATTCTTTCTTATTCTAATAAAGTAATTTATTATCCGGTATAGAAGCCAAAGTGGTATGGCTGTTATGAATAGAACCTGCTGTTCGAAGATAATCATGCAAGCTTATCCTCCAGTAATCGTATTGCCTAAATTCCAGGGTTCAAATAGTACAATACACTCGCTGCTCATCTCAGTCTGGTTACAATAATAGGAATTAAATGCGTTTACTCAAATACATCGCCAAGGTTAACATTCAACCCTCCGAAATAAACGGACTGTATTGTGTCATTACCTTTGTATGCCCTGACAACGTCAATATTTTTATCTTTAAATGTGTATACAAACGCTCCTTTGCTTTCCGGGTTTACTATCCAGTATTCTCCAATGCCGCCTTTCATATAAAGCTCAAGCTTTGCAATCATATCCTTGTTTTTTGTATATGGAGAAAGGATTTCAACAACAAGAGACGGAGTGCCATAGTATTTCCCATTTTCATCCACTTTTTTGTCATCACAAATAACCAGTAAGTCCGGCTGGACGGTGTTTTTCTGATCATTTATAAGAATGTTGACATCATAGGGTGCATAAAACGGCTTGCATTTTTTATCTTTAAACCAGCTATAAAACGCGCCGTTTATCCTTGAAGATATGAGCTGGTGGCTGTGAGTCGGTGATGCAAGGAGATATATCACTCCGTTTATGTATTCGTATCTGTTCTTGCTGTCTTCCACAAGGCGGGTATAATCCTCATATGTCCCTTTAAATAAATATCCGGATGAATATACAGATGATGATTCACAAATGAGATACTTGTTTCTTGCATCGGGATCATATTTTGAAAGGCAAGCTATTTCCTTTCCGTTTTTTGTAATGATGACATCCTCATTTTCAGAGATTTTTAAATATTTCCCCAGGTTATTCTTTACTTCCGTGGCAGTAACCCTCATATTATCACTCCCGGTACTCAATCGCTGGTTCGTATCATATTAGCTATATAATATCATAAATTAGCTAATTTATCAACAATCTCAGCTAAATCGCCCCTGAAAAAGGGTGATCAACAATAAGCTTTTTCATTTATTGATCAATCATATAATATCTAAACTGTATACTGCCTCAAAATAGCCATCTCTCACTTCTTTTTCGCATATTTTCTCAAAACCGTATTTTTCATATAGACCCTTGTGCCATGTAGTGAGGAATATCTTATCATAGGCAAGCTGTTTTGCATATTCGGCAGCAGCCTCAATCAATTTTTGGCTCAAACGCTGCCCACGGTATTTTTCATCTACAAAAAGCCATTTCAATAACGGGTTATATTCCGGAAACCAATTTGATTGTACAAGCGCACAAAAACCCATGATAATTCCGTTTTCCTTAGCAACAAAAACTCTTTCCCAATCGTTGAATTTATTTGCTCTCATAAAAGCTGCCATCCTTGCGCAGGCATCCCATGAGCAGGTTTCAACATAGTCGGCTACAGGAGTCCAAAGTTCATCTGCTTCTGAAATTACATAAATATTCATCTCACAAATACCTCCTCATTCTAATGCTTTTTAAAGCTCTGCCAGGATTCTGCTCATTCTGGATTATCATACTCTCTCAGAGATTTTTCAAGCCAAATGACATCATGCCATTTACCAAGCTTATATCCGTCATTATGAAATACTCCGGCTTCTGTAAAACCAAGCGACTTATGTAATCCTATACTTGCATTATTAGGAACCGTTATACATGCATAAACAGTATAAATCCCCTGATCTCTGAGCAAGTCAAACAGTTTTGTATACAGGGCTTTGCCTATGCCCTGTTTGTGATATGAAGGCTCAACAAAAATCGAAACATCGGCACTGTACCGGTATGCAGCGCGTTCACGATGCTTTGATGCATAGGCATAACCGACGACAACTCCGTCTACCTCATAAACCAGATATGGATAGCTTTTTTGTATATTTTCCATCCTCTCCATAAATTCTTCGATAGTAGGAACTTCCGTTTCAAAAGTAATGCTGGTGTCGGTGACATAGGGTGCATAAATATCAAGGATTGCCCTGGCATCAGCGGGTGTGGCGTTACGGATTTTTCTGCTCATTTTATCACTACCCCCTCTGCAAAATATTAAGGTTATATAATTAAACCCGTCACATGAACTAACAACAGAAATTAGTTTTTGTAATCAGAGTAACACATCAAAAAATCACCGTCAAGAACACTAAAAAATGTAAACTGCTATCACTGCTATTCTATAGTTACTATTCAGAGGAAAGTTAACAGTTGAAGTCCGCGGGCTCCGGAACTTAGGGTCGAGGCTTGGGGTGCGTTCCGGTAGGTACGCACCTGCACTCGGGTGTTTCACTCCTTGGGCAACAAAGTACATACTTACTTACACGCATTTTGATCAGTATAGTAATTAGCAGCGGTCTTTATATCCCGGGTCGCTCAGACACACGCTTTAAGTCTTTTATGGATAGTAGTGCTTCGTAGCTGTTACCCTGCGTCATCGAAATCACCCGAGCCATCCGCTGCTTCTACATGACCTCTGAATAGTAACATTCTATATACACTGTTTCTTTAAGACCTGCAGATTGATTTTTCAGGAAGGAAATGGTACGCTAATTTTAAGCCTAATGCAATAATGATTACAACTTATGAAACGGGAGAAGCAAAATGAATATAAAAATACGATTGGAGCAGCCAGGAGACTATCGTGCTGTTGAGGAGCTGACACGCGAAGCCTTTTGGGGAAGCATGAATTATCCAACCTGCGACGGTGAGCATCTTCTTGTACATAAACTGCGCAGCCTGCCATCCTTTGTGCCGGAGCTGGATTTCGTGGCAGAGGCAGACGGAAAGCTTGTCGGGCATATTATATACAGCATGGCAAAGGTCATCACACCGGATGACCGCGAGGTAGAAGTATTGAATTTTGGTCCGATTAGTGTATTGCCTGAATATAAGCGAAAAGGCGTCGGCTCAGCACTCTTACGCCATAGTATTTCAGAAGCGAAGAAGCTTGGGTACAGAGCGATTATTTTCTACGGGCATCCGGATTATTACCCCCGCCTTGGATTTAACAGAGCAAGCGCATATGGAATTACCTCTGAAAACGGAAGAAGCTTTGATGCACTGATGGCAATGCCATTATATGACGGTGCGCTTGATGATGTAACCGGGCGGTATATAGAGGATTCAGCATACAATATTGATTCGAAAGAAGCTGAGGAGTTTGATAAAGGCTTTCCGCCAAAAGAACCTGCTGTATTACCTCCAATTAAGCTTCTAACTGATAAACTGACTGAGAATGCAAAGCGGGCATTTGATACCCGTGAAATCAGATATATTTCTCAGCTTCAGGGCTATAGCGGTGTTGAAATACTGAGTTGGGACGGTATTGAAGAACAGGATCTGGCTCAAATCAATCACATTCTGAAAGAATACGGTCAACCTGAAAAACTGTTTCCTGCTTCCCATATTTTGCAGCTTGCCAAAATGGGAGTACGCTTGCCGGTTGTACAGAAAATCCGTAAGAAAACAGGGATTTCGGTGTATCGGGTTGAATCAGAAAGTGAACATTATGTACTCAAGGAATTCGAAAATCCGGAGAGCAGACGGGAGATAAAGAACTATGAAATGCTTGCTTCACTCTGTATACCCACACTTCAGATACTGAAGAATACCGAGTGTGCACTGCTTCTGCCTAATATGGAAAATAGTTCAAAGTACAGGTTGGGCTGTGAAGCGGATTTATCAGATGTACAAGTAGCCATAAGTATTGCCAAATGGTACAAGGAGCTGCATATCAAGGGCCAGATGTATATACGCCGAATAACCCTGTGCTTTATGATGAAACAGATAAGATTACTATGTCAAATCTGGATATAGTCGCACATAAAACCAATACGGCTGAAAATGAATTGTGGCATATAATCCGCAAGCGTTTTAAGGAAATCCGCAATAGAATTGACAATCTGCCCCGCACACTGACATATAATGATTTTTACTGGACAAACCTTGTTGTCGCACAGGATAAATCCTCAGCTATGATGCTGGACTTTAATCTGCTTGGAAAAGGTTATGCATATGGAGACATACGCAATGTAACAGGTTCACTCAGCAAAGAGGCAGCCGATGCTTTCCTGCATGAGTATGGGGATGATTTTTACGGCAAAGAGGAAAAATTGGCCGATAAGTTCCTGGCGCACCTTGTTACCCTTGTAAGGGCCTGTGAGTTGAATAGCTTTCCGGGATGGGCAGAACGTTCCCTGGAAGAGCTGAAAGACGGAACGATTCTGAATAGCCTTATCGAGTGGCTGGATGGATAATACTATGCTCACGCTTTTGAGTATCTATATATCATAAATCAGGAATTTGCCAGCTGCTTTTCCAATTCCCTGCGTTCTGCCACCTTTTCTTTTCTCCATGTTTGATATGCTTGCGTAAACAATGCCAACAGCAGTATGATCCCTGTTAATATGTCCTGCCAGTATGCACTTATACGGCCATTCAGGTTAATGAGGTTCGAAATAAACTGAACAAAAACAACTCCGAAGAATATACCCCATATTTTCCCCGAACCTCCTCTTACGCTGGTACCGCCAATAACAACAGCCGCCATAATAGTCATTTCCCAGCCTTCGCAAGCCGTGGGCTGACCAGCGTTGAGTCTTCCTGTAAGTATGATACCGGAAATTGCTGCAAGAAGTCCGCTTATAGTAAATACAGCGAGTTTTATTGCCTTAACCCGGACACACATCATTTCTGCCGCTTCTTCATTTCCGCCTACTGCATAAATTGAACGGCCAAAATGAGTGTATTTCAGGATAAATGAAAATAATGCTATTAGTATTATAAACACAGCTGTTGGTATTGAAACCAATCCATTCAATATTGATTCATTCCCTATTTTTTTAATAAATTCTGTTCCCTCCAAAAGCGGTATTGAATATTCGTTGTTTATAAGCAGCGCAAATCCCCTGGCAGCAAGTTGTGTTCCCAGAGTAGCAATAAATGGCTGTACCTTGAATCTTGAAATGACATATCCGTTAATAAAACCAAACACAAGACCAACACCAAGTCCTCCAATAATTCCGAATATAACATTATAATTGCTTAAATATGCCGTTACAACACTGGTCAATGCTGCTACCGCCCCGACAGACAAATCACGGCCTCCTATAAAGAAGCAAAGATTTACTCCAATCCCCATGATTCCAATAAGAGAAGCCATACGAATAACATTATAGATGTTTTTTCCGTAATTTAAGAACGTACTGCCGTAAGTTACCGTACCCAACGCCATCATTGCCAGTACGGCCAATATGGCAGTATTGCCCTGGAGGAAACCCAACATTGATTTCATTGTTAATTTATTGTTCATTTTTAGTCCTCCTCAGTCTGTGGATTTGTGCTGGATCGCTAACGAGAATACTATTATTCCGGCTTTTATAATGTTGGATACTGCGATAGGCACATTATTCATATTCACTGTTGTGCCTATCATTGTCATAATTACACATCCCATTATAGTGCCAAGAACATGAGCCTTGCCGCCGGCCATCGATGTACCGCCGATGGCGACACTTGCAATTGCATCCAGCTCAAAATTCTTTCCCAATAGATTCGGATCCAGTGCAGCGGTTCTTGACATCTCAAGCAATCCTGCAAAAGATGCAAACAGTGCAGACAGAATATATGCCAAAATCATTATGAAATCGGTCCTTATGCCGGTCAAATGTGCAGCCTTCCTGCTGCTCCCAATGGCTTCAATATATTTACCGAAAACTGATTTTTTAATTAATAAAAAAGCAATAATTACTGCAAACGCAAAGAAAAACACCTGTATGGGAATATCACCTGCAACACGCATTATCCCAAGCCTGTAAAGCAGTTTATACTTATGAAGAGGTATAACCGTCGATTTAGCAAGCATTACCGTAAATCCTCTCAGTACAATCTGCATCACCAGTGTCAGAATAATTGGTTGAATGCCGACTTTTGAAATAATCACTCCGTTAAAGGTTCCTACCAGTGCACATATTATAAACGCCAGTATAATACTTACGTAGAAATTCATACCCATAACAAGCATCTGCACAATCAGAATTCCTGAAAATGCCATTATGGAACCAACCGAGATATCCGTTCCGCCCATTGAAATAACAATTGTCATTCCGACAGCAACAAATATCAATGATGTGGTCTGCTTTATAATAAGCAGAAAAGTGCTTATCTGAAAAAAATTCGGTGTAAAGAGGATATTAAAGCTAATCAGGAAGATAAAAGCGATAGTCGCACCATAATCGACCAAAATGGGTTGTATTATTTTCCACTTGTTTGATTTTTCAAGACGTTTATAAAAGTCGTCGATTTTTTTAACAATATGATCCATATCGTTTCCTTTCTGCATATAACAATATTTTGCCTGTCATCCGGATTCATAGCAACCTATCCCCGCTATTATGCTTTATAACTTAGCTTGTGGGATATTGTCATCCGGTGCAACATAATATAGTTATCCAGGTTTATGTTGAAATCTGATGGAACTCAAGTTATATTAAAACCATCAAACAGTCACTTTGTAGTATCTGTGAGTGAACCAAATTATGACTTCCCTGCAGCTATTGCAGCCATAATGCTCTCACTGCTGATTTCTTCACCAACCAGTTCTTTTACATTTTTGCCTTCGTACAATACCACAACTCTGTCACAGTTGCGTACAAGCTCATCATTCTCTGATGAAATATAAAGAATGCTGATACCCTGCTTCGCTATACTGCTTATAATATTTTCAATTTCACCTTTCGCACCTACATCAATTCCCCTTGTGGGCTCGTCAAGTATTATCATGTCAGGTTCCATGGCAAGCCAACGCGAAAAAATTACTTTCTGCTGGTTTCCCCCGCTTAGATCGCGAATCTGGGTTTTTGATGACGGGGTTTTAATCGAAAGTTTGGATATATATCTTTCGGTTATTTTTTTCTGCTTTCTTCGGCTTATCAGCCCAAACTTGCTAAGCTTGCCAACCTGAGGCATTGTAATGTTATCCTCAACACTCATGTAAGGGAATATTCCTTCTGCCTTCCTGTCCTCGGAACAGAATGCCAGCTTGTTTTTTACAGCGTCGTGGGGACTGCGAAACTTCACGGCGATGCCATTCAGGAATGTATATCCGATATACTTCTGATCATCACCAAATATTACCTTGGCAAGCTCAGTTCTGCCCGAGCCGAGAAGTCCCGCCAGCCCAACCACTTCGCCCTTTTTTATATGGATGTTAATCCCGTTAAGGCGGCAATTTGTTTTTCTGATGTTGCGTGCTTCATAATAAGTTTCATTTTCCTGGATTTCCTTGTTGTAAACCTTCTTCTTATTGACTATCTCCCTGGCATCCCTGCCTAACATGTATGATATGAGATCAAGCTTCGGCAGTTCCGACATAGGTTTACAAACAACAAACTTACCGTCTTTTAAGATAGTACCTCTGTCACAAATTCTGTAAACTTCATCAAGCTTATGGGTGACAAATATTACTGATATCCCCTTGGCCTTGAGTTTTCTGATAACATCGAACAAGGTATTTACCTCGTTATTATCAAGAGAAGAAGTTGCTTCATCCATTATAATAAGTTTTGCATCAGTCGAAATTGCCCTCGCAATAGCTGTCATCTGCTGGATAGCAGTACTGACCGAATTAATTGGCTTGCTAACATCAACATCGATTCCAAGGTCAAGCATTGCCTTTTTCGCATCTTCATTCATTTTCTTCCAGTTGATAATTCCATTTTTTAACGGTTGATTTCCAAGATATATATTTTCGGCAATGCTCATAAGCGGGCTTAAGTTTAATTCCTGAAATATTGTACTGATCCCTAATTTTTGCGCAGCGAGAGTATTGGTGGGATTAACCGGCTTACCGTCAAACAGATACTCACCGGAACCGCTGTCACGCCTGTAATACCCCGTAATTATCTTTATGAGCGTTGATTTCCCGGCCCCATTCTCTCCCAGCAAACCCATAACCTCTCCGCGATTGACTGTAAAATCCACATTGCTTAATGCCTTAACACCCGGAAAAGTTTTTGATATGTTTGTCATTTTCAATAATATATTGTTATTTTCCATCTTAAGCCCCTGCTTTCATTTTATTATTCTGCTGAAAACGTCTTATTCAATAAGGTTTCAAGCAAAAATAATCTCTGAACCGCAATTGCGTCCTGTGATTCAACAAGGGAGGCAATTTTTCCCATTCCTATATGGTCTATCAAATCAGAATACGCGTTAAACAGTTTAATATTAAGTGACAACTCCTCCACTGCGTTTTCCCTCAGCGGGAATGTATCAAAAAATATCGTGCCGTCGTAATCGTATTTCTTCATATAGTAAATAAATTCAAGGGTCTGCATTAAATTAACAGAGCCGATCATCAAACCATCGTCATGGCTGCCATATCCATCATTCAGGTGAAAACCATAAAGCCTTCCTCTTTCAGCTGCAAGAGCCAAAGAGTAGGCAGGGTTCTCTTTTTTCATGACCATATGCGCAAAATCCAGGGTAACACCTAGGTTGTCACATTTTGCGTCTTCAATCGCAAGAAGAGTGGTGCCAATATCATTGATGAAATAAAACTGCCTTGGTTCGTACGGTTTGTATTCAATACTGATTTTCATGTCAGGATTTGCTTTGGCAACTTCTGCATAAGCTTTCACCAATGCTTTCCATGCCTTGCCGTAATCAGCCTGGAACGGGTAATCAAATCCATCGTATGTTGACCATATTGTTGTAGTTGTACCCCCCATTTTTCTGCATGCATAAACTGCATCATTCAATAGCTGCAGTGCTTTTTCCCTTTTCTTTGGAGATTTATTTGTAATTTCTCCTGCCACAAATTCAATAGTCCATCTGACACCTACTCCGCTTACTTTCAGCCCATATTTCGCGGCATATTCCTTCAATTCTTCAGGTGTAACATCAAACTGGTAAGGCCAGTTCGGTTCTATATGGGTAACGCCCTCTGCCTGAGCCATCTTATCAATTTTATCAAACGTACTGATTTTAGGCATCCCAAGTTCATAATATTCATCAGGTTTGTATGGAAAAGAGTCCAGTCTGGCTGCAAAAGTCCATTTTTTCATATATTTATCTCCTTGCATATTTAGTAATTTTGTTTTTTGCATACAGGTACTTTTTAATGGAAAACAGCTCATGATTATAAAAAAGAACCATTCGCCACAAAAATATTCAGAAATATCCTGTTAAAGTCATCCTGTATTGAAAGAAAACCGATATCCAGATAATTGCTACCGGATGGCGGATTTTCTCATCATAATCGTCACAACACCTTTGCAGTTAAAGCTTGTCCGCCATCCGGCAATCTGGAATGAGCTTATGTTTTAC
>JAAYGP010000133.1 GCA_012727625.1 Clostridiaceae bacterium | reverse complement strand
TGAGGTGATGCCTTTTATGTTAATTGAGTTTAAAATCAAAAATTTTATGTCGTTTAAAAATGAGATTATTCTTTCAATGGTAGCCGATAGTAATCGAGAATTATCAGATTCTAATTTATTCCAATATGAAAATATGACTCTCTTAAGAAGTGCTGCAATTTTTGGAGCTAACGCAAGCGGAAAATCTAATTTAATAGAATCATTTGTTTTTTTTAACAACCTTTTTTCTGCTAATACTGATGTTCATAAACTGCTTTCTGATTTACCATATTTCAAACTTGATAACGAAAGTCAGAATAAGCCTATATCTTATGAAATATCGTTTTTCCTTAATGGAAAACGCCATCGCTATGGTATTGAGTTAGATAAAAATGGTATTTATTCAGAATGGCTGTACTTTGTACCAAGAAGACAAGAGGCATGCTATTTTGAAAGGAAAAGAAATGAAATTGTTCGTACAGGAACATATTTTGAGGATAAAAAAGCCCTGGACTATATAAAACCTGACGCAACAAGACCATTTTTATTCACTTTGGCCCAGGATTCAATTAAGGAATTCAATTGGGCAAAGACAATTATTCATTACTTAAAATTTTATATACGGCCAAGCAATTTACCAGACATGTTTTTTAAAGGCATGATAGAAGAGGAGATTTTTAAGGATTCGGGTAATAAGATACTTTGCAGGGATGAGGTTTTATCTTTCTTAAAAGATGCGGATATTGGTATTGCAGATATCTCAGTAATCAAGAAGAAGGCTGATGAAGATGAATTCATTCGGCATTTAATTGAGTTTATGAAGCAAAAGGGTGAAAGCATTAAATATGATGAGTTGGAAACATATATGCATCATTTAAAATATGATGAACAATTAAATATTGTTGGTGAAGAAAAATTCCCGCTGGATATGGAATCGAGAGGAACTGCAAAATTATATTCCTTGCTATATCCAATCTTTTACGTGCTGAAGATGGGAGGCATACTTCTTGTTGATGAGATTGAAAGTTCCTTGCATCCATTATTATGTGAAAAAATTATTCGACTTTTTAACAATTCAAAAACTAACCCGCATAATGCGCAGTTAATTTTTACTACCCACAATACGCTTTTAATGAACCCTAAACTATTACGGAGAGACCAGATATATTTAGTTGAAAAGGATGAATATGGTATTAGCAGCATGTACAGTTTATATGATATTGATTTGGATATTAGAAGCAATTTTAATTATTTAAATAATTATCTGGCTGGCCGCTTTGGTGCTATCCCTTATATTGGGGAGTTTGACCTAAACATATAAATGGACAGGGGGTTGTATTTGTGGGGAAAAAACGAGATGCAAACAGTTATAAAAGAAAGAAGAAATATATACGCCCCAGTCCATTTTTTATTATAGTTTGTGAAGGGAAAATTACGGAGCCGGATTATTTTAAAGGATTTCCTTATTACAGCAAATTAGGTGCAGGTTATAGTCACGCTGCAGTACATATTGTTCCGGATGCAGGACAGCATGAAAAAGTGGTCACAAAGGCATACCAAGTATGGAAAGATTTGAATGAGGAGTATGGAACGATATCCCCTGGTGAAGTATGGTGTGTTTTTGACTGTGATAGGGATCCTGCAGGTCTTAATCGAGCAATACAATCGGCAAAATCAAAGAAGTTTAATGCAATATATTCGGTTCAAAGTTTTGAACTTTGGTATTTACAGCACTTTCAAGTTTTAACAGGGGCAATCAGTAAAAGTGAGTATGACAAAAAAATAAGTGAATACTTAGGTATCTGCTA
>JAAYGP010000132.1 GCA_012727625.1 Clostridiaceae bacterium | reverse complement strand
GGTATCCTCAAGGAGTTCTTCGCCCGGCGCCGGTAAAACAGTTGTCTATAAGTTTGCGCGGAGAGATGGCTGAGTGGTCGAAGGCGCTCGACTCGAAATCGAGTGGACGTTCACGCGTCCCGTGGGTTCGAATCCCACTCTCTCCGCCAGAATTAAGGCTTTTAGGTAAATTCCTAAAAGCATTTTTGTTTTTATATCACATTTTATTGTGACATTATTGTGACATTTTCAAAATTTTTTAAAATCAAAACAAGTATACCTATCTTATCGTCTCAGGTAGCCTCTTTAAGTGTATTTAATAAATGTTTTTGAAAAACTATGTTGCTGGGGAAATTATGTCTGCTTAAGAACCTGATTTCATCGCTTATGACAGAAGTCTGAAGGCAGGTGAGAAAAGATGATAGCATCAGACATTGCGGTATCCTGCAAGAGACTTCGGTGACAGTATTCTTAACAAACCGGGCAAGCTGACTGACAAGGAATGGGCGATAATGAAAAAACACTCTGAAATAGGGTACCGCAAATATGGTAAATGCCGAAGAAGCAAAGATAGTTTCTGATTTTTTGAGGCTTTTTAATGATCACGGGGCAGTAATGCTTTTGATTGATCCACAGGATGGTTCAATTCTTTATGCCAATAACGCGGCTATCAGGTTCTATGGTTTTTCCAAAGAGCGGCTGGAAACGATGACAATAACTGATATTAATACATTGGGTCCCGGGGAAACAGAAAAAGAGATGCAGGCAGCAGCCAATGAGAGCAGGAATTACGGTATTGACTTTGATCCTGATGTGGTAGAAGCATTCATAAACGCAATAAAAATATAAACTTAATATAACAGGGCTCAAACGTTTCCCGTCTTTTTATGAGTCCCGGACGTCTTAATTTCCACAATCCTGTTATGCCAAAGGCAACTGTTCATCCTTAATTTAGTTACCTTAACAGGAAAGATATTGTTCAATAGCGGAAACAAGATCTTCATTCCACTGGAGTTTCCTTCTATTGCACAATATATTGCAACAGAACCTGTGAACAGTAACCGTCATTGCTCAATATCCGGGGCAGCTTTGGCAGAACCTGAAACAGGTCAGGGTGAGAACAGTAACACGCCTATGGTTAAATAAATATATCCGTACATAATAATACTAGCAGCTTTATTGCAATATGTATATAATAAAAACAAACAAATTACGTATTTTTCATATGGAGAATAAAGATATGAAAAAATGGGCTTTTGTTATATTTATAATTACCCTGTTGTTAATTATTGCCGGATGCGAAGTCAAACAACTGCAGCGACAGGCAACGAAGACACTTTAAAAAAGCCATTATTCCACCTATATTTGCCTATGCATCATCCTTTAAAAACGGATATGCTTTTATAAGAAAAGCCGAAATTGAAGAATATGAAGAAATCGGGGGCTATGACCTGATGGACAAAAACGGTACTTTTATTACCGATGACAATCTTGTTTATGAGGACATCGGAGGATATACCTTTATATCAGAGTGGAATACCGGTTTTGTCAATGAGCTTGCAAGGGTTGTAATGATTGTTGACGGAGAACAGCAGTTTGTTTATATAGATAAAAACGGGGGATTAACTCCGGTTAAAACTACAGGTTCCTAATGTTTGGTATAACGGAACATTTTAGAATTGGCCTGATGCGCAGGCGAAGAAATTATGGGATGCTTTTAATTTTTTGCAAAAAAACGAATCATATAATTTCTTTTGTTGTTTTCAATATTCATAATGTGCGGATTATGCGCGCATAATTCCTTGATCTCTTACTGTCTTAAAGCTTGATGCATTTAAACTTCTATTGTCGACAGCATGGTTGATCTTAATTGTCATGAAGAAAAATTTAAACAGCAGTTTTTTGAAAGGGGTTTTGTATAAAATGGCAAATCCTCGCACAAAACGCGCAAAAAAAGGTTTGCTTGAAAATTTAAGAGAGACAGTCCGTCTTAATGCCATGTTTGTC
>JAAYGP010000131.1 GCA_012727625.1 Clostridiaceae bacterium | reverse complement strand
GCCAAAGCCAGGTCTATTATCTTCCCGGCTTCCACCTTTGCCAGCGCTTCTATTTCGGCAGCTTTTGCCCTTGCGTCTTCCAATATTTTAGATTTTATTCTATCGGTTCCTGTCATTGGGAATGCTCCTTTTTTCCTGGCTTTTAACAGGTTAATACACAGCCTTTTTCAAAGTTAAAGGCCTTTATTTTTCCGTTTTCAGCCTATCATCAATATAGAAACAATAAGCGATAATACGGCAAAAGTTTCAACCATAAGTGAAAGAGTAATTGCGCTTCCCAAAGCTTCAGGGCGTTTAGATATCAGTTGAATTCCCGACGCCGCAACCTTACCTTGCCAGATTGCGGAAACATATCCTACAATTCCGACAGGAAGCCCGGCTGCAAGAAGATAAAGACCCTCCATAATCGACATGGCGGGATCAACTTTTCCAATAATCAGGAACGCAATAACAAACCCATAGATGGCCTGCGTGCTGGCCAAAGCCTCAAGCACCATAACCGAACCGAACTTGCTTGGATCCTCGGTGAGTACTCCCGCGCCGACCTGCCCTGCAAGACCAACGCCCTTTGAAGAGCCGAAACCGGCCACCAGAAAAGCAATAACAGCACCCGCATAAGCTAACAATTGTCCGTTAATAAATTCCATTTTTTTCAACCTCCGTTTTTAATGCACCCGTGCTTTCAGAGTATAGCCTCTGCTCGATTAAGCAGCATCCTTAATTATTGCATCGGGTATTACCGTAATATATTTTGTATTGGCTTTCAAAGGTTTGAAGGCTACGCCCCCTCCCTCAAAAAACTTACCAAAAAATTCCAGATACTGGAGCCTGCATGAATGTACATATGCGCCAAGCGCATTAATAGCGAAATTAATACTATGTCCTACAAGCAGTATCAGAATAGCAGCAATGGCTTTGATTGCTCCCGGAAGATCAAACATAACAGCCATCTGGTTAACAATTGACGCAATTATTCCTGTGGCAAGTCCAAGGGCCAAAAG
This sequence comes from Clostridiaceae bacterium, assembly GCA_012727625.1. Taxonomy (GTDB): domain Bacteria; phylum Bacillota; class Clostridia; order DSM-8532; family DSM-8532; genus JAAYGP01. Next base: position 1,602 of record JAAYGP010000131.1, on the reverse strand, counting down.
CCTGGAATAGGATAATACATCGCTTAATAAACCAATTAGATCATATAAGCTGCTAAGACCTCCAAAGAATTTTTTTATTACGTTTTTCCCGGCTCTGCCCTGTGTAAGAATTAAAAGTATGCCTCCGACAACAAGCATAATCTTGCCGGCATTAACCAATGGAACCACTTTGTCAGGGTTCACCTCCGGGGCGTATGGAAGCAGAAACAGAATTGCTCCGATAAAAAAGATAAACCAAAAGCCCACGTCATACAAGGCATCCAAATATTTACCCTTTCGTATTAAATTGGCGGCTTTTAAGGCAAAGCCCGCAAGCAAATGTAAAACCCCAAAAAGAAATGACCAGCTTAACATTAATTCAGGGTTTGATACCATGTCCATCCATATGTGATACTCCACAAGTGCGCTAATCCCAAACCAGCTTCCGAACATAGCTCCCCAGAATATTGTGGATATGCCGCAAAGGAACAGCAGCTTCATGAACTTTCCCGTACTTTCTTCCAGTTTAAATTTCCATAAAAGAAATCCGGTTGCAAGGGTAATGATGATACCGTACCCTCCGTCCCCCAGCATAAGACCGAAAAACATTACAAAAAACGGAGTCATTACCGCATTTGGGTCAATCTCCCGGCTGCTTGGCAGGCTGTACATACGTAAGACAGGTTCCCCGGCTTCAGCCAGGCCTTTGTTTCTGAGAAGAACAGGAAATTCCTCATCTTCTGCCGGTTCAGTTATAGTGATACTGACATCATATTTACTTTCAAGCTTTTCTTTTACATCCCTGGCCAGCTCCTCCGGAACCCAGCCTGAGATAAAAAAGATCCGCTTCGTTTCAAGAATGCTGCTTGTTGCCTCAATACGGCTTTTTTCCATACTTAAGGCATCATATAAAATTTCAAGGGATTTTCTTTCTGTTGATATTTCCTTAATATCTTCAATGGTTTTTTCTTTTTCCTTAAACACCTGGGATAATTGCTTATCCAAACCTTTTATATTATCAGTAACGGTTCCGGTAAGGCCCGGAAACACAACCCTGTTGAAACCCTTTGATTTAAGAACGGATAAACACTCCTGTTCACTTTCCCTGTGAACAAGAACATTTATATAATGAAGCTCCGCATCTGAATTAATTATATCAATGGAGAAAAAAGGTGTCTTTTCAGTAATCTCCACAAGAAGATCGTCAATATCAACAGTTGATGGAATTGTGCCAATTTGAACGGTAGTCTTTTGAGTGCCGCTTACATCCAGAGGCATTGGTAATTCCACCCAGGGAATCAATGTCATAATTATATTATTAAGCTTATTCTCTTCGGCTTTAAGCCAGACAAGCCTGTCTTCCGCCTCTTTTATTCTTTCGGCTGTTTTCAGGATCTGTTCCTCATTTTTTATAACATTTTCAAACTCTGAAAAAGTTACATCACGGCGGGTTTTAAATAATCCTTTTTTTTCAGGGCAATATTTATCAAGGCTTTTTATGGCCGTATTGATGTCGGAAAGCTTAGCGTCAATGGCAGACAACTCATCCTGCACCAAAGGCTTTTTCGCGATCTCTTTATATTCGTCTTCATCAATTGGGCTTATCTCAACAACCCCAAGCTC
>JAAYGP010000130.1 GCA_012727625.1 Clostridiaceae bacterium | reverse complement strand
GGTGAAAGCCAGTGAAATAAAAGGTTTAGGTCAAAATCCATCGAGGATTTTTGACACTACGTATTGTTTGTATGGGGGTATTTTTATGAGAAAGTATATGGAATCAAGATATATCCCATACATCAGAACCAGATATCGTGAAACTTCAGGACGGTGCTTTCAGGTTAGGGCACATATTCAGAATGCCTTGGTTTTTGTTCGGTATATTATGTGCATGGTGTTTTTAATTCTCACTTTATGCAATATATATAACAAATATAACAATGCAGCCTCAGCCGTTATTGAGAATAATATCATTAGTATAGTCAATGAATGTATTGACAATGAAGTCATTAAAGCAAGAAAAAGCTTCAGGGAAAATGATTTCCTTATAATTTCAAAGAACCGTAATGGGAAAGTATTGTCCGTTAAAAATGATGTTATCGGTGCCAATGAATTTGCATTGGCCTTGTCTGAAAACATTTTATCAGGATTGGAAAATACAGATAATAATAAAATAAAAAAGAATTTTGGCGGTATCATGGAAAACGGAATACTTGCTTCTTTTATCATGAATGCTCCTGTAAGAATTGTTCCGACAGGGAAAGTAAATGTAACCCCTGAGTTTTCAATGGAAAATGCAGGTGAAAATCAAAAGGTCCATCGCCTGAAGATGGAGATTTCAGTTAAAATTAAAATTTTCCTTCCGTTCCACAGGGTAGAAAGGCGCATAGAAAGAGTTTTCATTGTATCTGAAACCATAATTCACTGAATGTTGTTGAATTCAGCTATTGACATTTTTTGAAAAATGGTGGACAATCTTAATACATAAACATTACCAAAGAATGAAGATAATATTGCTAAAAGTAATTATATCCGTATTATCAATAAGATATCAGGGGTGAGATTTTGATATTTCTCAGTATGGTAATAGCAGATCAGGATGAGGCTTATATAAGCCGTCTTGCAAAATGGTTCAGGGAAAACAGGGCCGGCCAGTTTCAAATTATGGCTTTTACAGAAAAGGAAAGCCTTTTAAGGTTTTTAAGTGAAACGGATTTGCATATTGACGTATTACTCGTGGGTGAGAAATTATTGGATCCGGTGTTAATCTCAAAATTCAACACTATTATACTCGGGCAGCCTGTTGAACCCGCAAATATTGAATTAAAGCATATAGATAAGTATTTGCCGGCACCAACCCTTTGTTCTGAGATTTTATCCGCAATTTCAGCTTTTGATCGGCCAGGCTGGGGTAAGGCGGGAAAAAGTGAGCTTATTGTCTGCATGTCTCCCGAACCGCGGCTGAAATCAACTCTGGCTTTGTATCTGAGCAAATCATCCCCTGAAAACATATATATCAATTTCGAGTCTTTTCCCTTTTATTCAACGGAGCAGTGTTCGCACAGAAATCAGAAGAACCTGTCCGATGTTTTGTATCATATCAAGGCATCAAAAACCAATGTGCCATTAGCTTTGGAAAGCGCTGTTCATAATATCCATAATGGAATAAACCTTATTTTGCCGATGGATAATCCAAAGGATTTATGGGAGCTAACTGAAAAGGAATTTGGAATTCTCGTTGAAGCGCTTGTGTCGTGGGGGAGCTTCAAAAATGTAATCGCCGATATTGAACTTAACGCGGGACCCTTTATGAAATATTGGCTTGAATTCTCCTCGTTAATATTGATACCTTTTGAAATAACACAGTTAAACCAGGTGAGGTGCCTGAAAAATATGCTGAACCAGAGCATTTCTGAGAAAAAAATCAGGTGGGTTCTTGCCGGGGATTGCACAAAAGACAGTATACCTGACGAGTTTAATAACCTGTTTATTATTAATGGGCTTTATGCGTTAACCGGTGATTGGTCAAGCCTTACCTTTGATAATTCCATTTTGCAGAATATCACAGAGCTTTTGTCAATACCTGCTGAATATAAGAGCTTTCAGACAGTTACTCCTTATTTTTAACGACAACTGTTTTTCGAAAGGAATTTTTTATGAACACTTTATCCCGGAATGATTTAATAAAAGAAATCAAAAAGGAAGTTATAAAAAAAAGGGAGCTGGCAAATATTCCGGAAGCGGAAATAGACAATAAACTAATTTCTCTTGTGGAGGAAGTTGTTTTTGAAAAAACCTGCCATCTTTATTTGGATATTTCCGAAAAAAAGAGATTGGTTGATTCCGTGTTTAATTCCATGAGGAGAATGGATATACTGGAACCGCTGTTAAATGATCCATCCATTACTGAAATTATGATAAACGGTCCGGATAATATTTTTATTGAAAGAAACGGGAGAAGTGAAAAAATTCCTCTCCATTTTGAAACAAAAGAACAGCTTGAGGATATGATTCAAAGGATTGTATCAAGGATAAACAGGAGCGTAAACGAAGCGCAGCCAATTGTTGATGCAAGATTGCCGGATGGCTCAAGAGTGAATGTTGTGTTATATCCCGTGGCTATAAACGGGCCGCTGGTAACAATAAGAAAGTTTGCAAAAAAGCCTCTTACAATTGAGAAATTAATTGAATATAAGGCTATTACACAAGAAGCTGCTTCATTTCTTGAAAAACTTGTTAAAGCGAAATATAATCTTTTTATATGCGGTGGGACCGGTTCCGGCAAAACAACGTTTTTAAATGTTTTGTCAAATTTCATTCCATCACATGAACGCATTATAACCATTGAGGATTCAGCGGAGTTAAGATTGTCCAGCGTTGACAATCTGGCCCGTCTGGAAACGAGAAACGCAAACACCGAAGGCCATGGTGAAATACCAATGAAAGCCCTTATTAAGACATCCCTTCGAATGAGACCAGAAAGGATCATTGTTGGCGAGGTACGGGGGGAAGAGGCATTGGATATGCTGCAGGCTATGAATACCGGTCATGACGGCTCGATGTCAACAGGTCATGCCAACTCTGTCAAAGACATGCTGACCCGTCTTGAAACAATGGTTTTAATGGCCGCGCCGCTGCCGCTTGAGGCCATACGCAAGCAAATTGCCTCAAGCATTGATATAATGATATTCCTGTCACGTTTCAGGGATGGCAACAGAAAAGTTACTGAAATAACCGAAATTTTAGGCTGTGAAAACGGCGAAATTAAATTAAACCCGCTATTCAGCTTTTCTGAAGACGGAAAGAGCCCGGATGGCAGAATAATCGGTTCCTTAAAACCCACAGGCAACAGGCTTGTGAACACTATAAAAATTAAGCAAAACCTCGGGTAAAATTTGTTTTATATCTCCAGCTCACCGTTTCTGTATTTTGTAAGGTATTCCATACAGAATTCATCCCTGCCAAGCAATGCCTCCGCGGCATATAAATAAGTCATAAGCCTTTTATCCAGGGGGTCAAGGATTGCCCCGTCCATACCGGCAGCCATTGCAGCAATAAGAAACACCTGGTTCATTATCTTTCTTGCGGGAAGTCCATAGGAAATGTTACTTAAGCCACAGGCTATATGAACATTCGGAAATTCAAGTTTAACGTTGCGAATGGTCTCTATGGCAGCCACACCATAGTGTGAGCCGGTTCCAATAGGTCGCACCATGGGATCAATATAAATATCCTCAATGGGAACTCCTTCCCTGGTGAGCTTTTCAATAAGACTTTCTGCCACAGACAACCTCTCGTCAACCGTTTCCGGCATTCCGCTGTCATCCATGCATAATGCTATAATACCGGTTTTATATTCAACCGCAAGAGGCATTATGGCATTAAATCTTTCTTTTTCATTGGTTATGGAATTAATTATCGGCTTACCGTTTTTATTTGCTTTCAGGCCTTTTAAAATGGCTTTGGGGTTTGGTGTATCAATGGAAAATGGCACATCTATTTCTTCCTGTATTGTATTTATAAGCCATTCAAGCCTTTCAGGCTCCTCTTCCAGAAACATGCCTGCATTTACGTCCAGATATGACGCGCCTGCGTCATATTGTTTTTTTGCTATATCAAGTATTGTATCCGAATCATAATTTTTCATGGCAGAACGTACAGATTTCAGCGTACTGTTTAGTTTTTCACCAATAATAATCATTAAATAATCCTCCGATATAAATTGCTTTTAATAGCAATTATAGAGCAAGAAAAAACTATTTACAACAATAAAAATGGAATAATGAGTGTTGCATTTTTGCTCAGAAAGTCTGTTTGCTGTTCCGCGCTTTTCTTTATAATACATCTCTAAGCTTCATTTCACTAAAGTTCCCATCTGTTGCGCAATATCCTTTATCATCCTCAATAGTTTTTCCTTTGGTTAACAATATCTGTTAAGATAAAAATGGTTCTGCAAAATTCTTTGACAGATGAATATTTTATGTTGATTAACAATATCTGTCAGGTGAGACCTATTGACTTAAACTCTTTGCGAAGAACAGAATAACAGAAAAATTTTCAAAAATCCTTTGATATATTTTGATTTTTAATATATGATAAAAATGAACACAATGAAAGGAAATGGATATGAAAGTCAAAAGTGATATTGAGATTGCACAAAGTGTGATAATGGATCCCATAGAAAAAGTAGCTCGGTCCATAGGTATAGAAAAAAAGGATTTGGAGCTGTACGGGAACTATAAGGCAAAAATAAATTTTAACATACTAAATGAGAAAAAAGATAATGAGGACGGAAAATTAATTCTCGTTACCGCTATCAATCCTACACCCGCGGGTGAGGGGAAGCCAACGACAACGGTCGGCCTGGGCGACGCTCTGAAAATACTGGGTAAAAAAACGATAATAACCCTGAGGGAACCGTCACTGGGTCCTGTTTTCGGGGTAAAGGGCGGTGCCGCCGGAGGAGGATATGCGCAGGTTGTTCCGATGGAAGATATAAACCTGCATTTTACCGGTGACATACATGCTATCGGTGCGGCAAACAACCTGCTTGCCGCAATTATTGACAACCATATTTTCAGAGGTAACGCCTTAAATATCGATCCAGGAAGAATTACCTGGAAGAGATGTATTGACATGAACGACCGTCAACTGAGGTTTATCGTTGATGGTTTGAACGGAAAAACCAATGGAATTCCAAGGGAGGACGGGTTTGAAATTACTGTGGCCTCCGAGGTTATGGCAATTCTGTGTCTTTCACAAAGCATAGATGAATTAAAAGAGAAACTTAAAAATATTGTAATAGGTTATACATGGGATGACAAACCTGTAACAGCCGGGCAGCTTCATGCAGAGGGAGCCATGGCGGCGCTTCTTAAAGACGCGCTGAAGCCTAATCTTGTGCAAACACTTGAGCATACTCCCGCGTTCATTCATGGCGGACCTTTTGCAAACATCGCCCATGGCAGCAACAGCCTGATGGCTACAAAAATGGCTTTGAAGCTTGCTGATTATGTTATAACCGAAGCAGGGTTTGGGGCTGATCTCGGCGCTGAAAAGTTCTTTGACATAAAATGCAGGGCCGGCAATCTTAAACCATCGGCAATTGTTATTGTTACAACAATCAGGGCCTTAAAAAACCATGGAGGCTCAACAAGGAATGAATGGGATGTTGAAAACCTGAATACCCTTGAAAGAGGAATTCCAAATCTTTTAAAACACATCGAAAATGTCACAGGTTTATTCGGTCTTCCCACAGTTGTTGCAATAAATAAATTCCCCGGTGATACTGATGCTGAAATTGAACTGGTGCGCAAAAAATGCAGCGAATATGGAGTAAGTACTGCCCTTTCTGAGGTCTGGGAAAAAGGCGGGAAAGGGGGAATGGAACTTGCAGGGGAAGTTCTGCGCATAATCGATAATGGAAAGAATAATTTCAGATTCTTATATGAAGATGAAATGCCGATTAGGGAAAAAATAGAAACAATATCTCAAAAAGTTTACGGCGCCGATGGAGTGGAGTTTTCCCAGCAGGCAATAAAAGAGATGGAGAAGTTAACAAGCCATGGGTTTGGAAAACTTCCGGTCTGTATGGCCAAAACACAGTATTCCCTGACGGATGACCCGAAAAAGACGGGGAAACCGGTGGGGTTTAAAATTAATATCAGAAATATCAAGGTATCGGCGGGTGCAGGGTTTATTGTGGCGTTAACCGGAGATATAATGACTATGCCGGGGCTCCCCGCGGTTCCTGCAGCCGAGAAGATTGATGTTGATTCAACCGGAAAAATTTCTGGTTTGTTTTAATAAATAAAATAAGCTGGCTAATAAGTAAAATTAAGGACGTGGAAATATGAGCGCAAAAATATTAAATGGCAAAGAGGTTTCAGAAAGGATTAAGACAGAATTAAAGGATAAAGTTTCAGAACTTAAGAAAATTGGCATATTCCCGGGTCTTGCGGTTGTACTTGTTGGTAATGATCCGGCTTCGAGAGTTTATGTCAATTCAAAAAAAAGAGCCTGTGAGTTTATCGGCATAGAATCCTTTGAATATGCCCTGCCTGAGGAGACAACGGAAAAACAGCTGTTGGAGCTTGTAGCGGAACTGAACGCAGATAAAAAAGTTAACGGTATATTGGTTCAGCTTCCACTCCCGGAACAGATTAATGAAGAAAATATTATTAATACCATAAACCCGTTAAAGGATGTGGATGCCTTTCATCCTTTTAATGTCGGGCGTATAATGACCGGAAACCCTGTATTTCTTCCATGTACACCTGCGGGAGTAATGGAGCTTGTTCACGAAAGCGGAATTGATGTAAAGGGTAAGGAATGTGTAGTTGCAGGAAGAAGCAACATTGTCGGAAAACCCCAGGCAATGCTTCTGCTGGCTGAACATGGCACGGTCACCATCTGCCATTCAAGAACCGTTAATCTTGAAGAAGTATGCAAAAGAGCTGATATACTGGTTGCAGCCGTCGGCAAACCGGAATTTATAAAAGGGAGCATGATAAAGCCCGGAGCAGTTGTAATTGATGTCGGGATTAATAGAATAAATGGGAAAATTGTCGGTGATGTTGAGTTTGCATCCGCCTCAGAGGTTGCCTCGGCAATAACACCTGTACCGGGCGGTGTAGGCCCCATGACCATAGCCATGCTGATGAAAAACACTGTGAAAGCTGCAGAACTTTACTACAGCAGAGCTTAATGACCATTGACATCAGAAATGAAAATTTATAAAATTAATATAAAAATCATTTTCATTTTGAGTAATTCTTTATCATCAATAAATCAGAAGCCCACACCTCTTAACTTTCCTGTTCGAGGCGGTGAAGTGCAGGCAGGGGATGGATGATTTATTGTGTATAGGCATGGCATTGTCAACAACAACTCAAAATGGGAAAGATAATATAATTATGCAGAGGTAATGACTTGAACGAGTTAAGCGCAAAATTTAAAGAGGTAATAGCATCAGTACTTCCAATTACATTCATTGTTCTGATACTGCATTTTACCATAAGTCCATTGGAGCCGAATATGTTATATGCTTTCCTTATCGGTTCCGCCCTGGTGATTATTGGCCTTACCATATTTCTGTTTGGTATTGATCAGGGGCTTGAGCCCATCGGGCAAGGCATCGGAAATGCAATGACTCATTCCAACAGTTATGCAGTGTTAATCACAATCAGTTTGATACTTGGTTTTTTTATTTCATATGCAGAGCCGGATTTGCACATCCTTGCAAAACAGGTAAGCAGTGTAACTTCCGGTCAGTTTAATAATATACTGATGGTAGTTGTCGTCTCTCTCGGGCTTGGAGTGATGATGACCCTTGGAATGATTCGCATAATTAAGGGTGTTAGGTTGAAATATGTGTTTACAGGCGCATATGCTTTAATTTTTATTTTATCCCTTTTTTCAACATCTGACTTTTTAGCCATAGCATTTGATGCATCCGGCGCGACGACAGGTGCCATAACAGTTCCGTTTATGCTGTCTCTGGCTGCCGGGGTTTCATCCATGAAAAAAGACAGCAAGATGGGTGAGGCGGACAACTTCGGGTTGGTAGGTATTTCTTCCACGGGCGCAATCCTTGGGGTTTTAATTACCGGGCTTTTTCTGAATGTTGAAAAACTGGTTGGCACACTACCCGAAACGGATATAAGTACCAAAAGTCTATTGGAAACATATACCTCCAGGATGTTTACCATTGCATGGGAGGCTTTCATGTCTCTTTTACCTATTATTATCGTATATATAGTATTTCAGATATTTTCATTTAAGCACAAAAAGAGCAAAGTAATCGATATTGTCCGTGGTATCGTCCTGACTTTTTCAGGGCTTGTTATATTTTTACTGGGCGTTAATGGCGGTTTTATGGAAGTGGGTGCCCAGGTGGGGATGAAGCTTGCCTCCCTGGAGTCACATATCCCGGTCCTTATTGTGGCACTGTTGCTGGGCTTAACCACTGTTTTGGCAGAACCGGCAGTTATAGTATTATCCCATCAGGTAGAGGTTGTCACCGGAGGTTCTGTCAACCGCATACTGGTTCTTATCTTTTTGTCCATAGCAGTCGGGACGTCCATCTTTATGTCTGCTTTACGGATTCTCATACCCGGTGTCAAGCTATGGATGTATTTACTTCCCGGGTTTGGTCTTTCTGCGATTTTGGCTTTCTTTGTGCCTGACTTGTTTGTGGGTATGGCATATGATGCAGGCGGAGTTGCTTCAGGACCCATGACAGCCACTTTTTCTCTTGCATTTGTTCAGGGTATTGCCGCGAGAGTTCCCACGGCCGATGTGGTTTCCGATGGGTTTGGAATGATTGCAATCGTTGCAATGATGCCTATTATTGCTATTGAGCTTCTTGGCGCGATTTATCATGTAAAAATGCGCAGGGCATCACCGGCTGCTATTTCAAAAAAGCAATTAGTTGGAGGTAATCATGAGTAAGCAAGCAAATGAATTAACCATAGAAAATCAGGCACGGATCCTGACACTTATTTTTAGTGAACATCAATGTCATAAATGTGTGCGTATAGCAAAGGAAAGAGGTATCCGCGGAGGAATAGTTACCATTGGCAAAGGAACTGTAAAAAGTACGATATTGAATTTGCTGGGGATAAAAAACCAGAAAAAGGAAATTGTAAGTTTTCTGCTGAATAAAGCAATGGCGAAAGAGATGCTGGATTATTACACCAAAGAGCTTCAGCTTGATGAACCCGGACATGGAATTGCATTTATATCGCCGGTTATCGTGGCAAATCAGGAAATAAGCAAGGAGCAGATTGACTTGATTGACATGCAAGGTATGGAGGAAGATTGTATGTATAAAAAACTTACAGTAATTGTTGAACGGGGTATGGCGGAAGATGTTATGGAAATAGCGCGCAAGGCAGGTGTCAGGGGTGGCACAATCATGCATGGACGCGGTGCCGGTGCGGAGTTTACTACAAAATTATTCGGTGTTGAAATCGAACCGGAAAAGGAACTGGTTTTAATTCTGACACCGAGCGAACTAATTGATAAAGTAGTGAATGCATTATATCAGGAGCTTCAGCTGGATAAACCCGGAAGAGGAATTTTATTTGTGGAACAAATTGTGGAAGCCCGAGGGCTTTTTGAGCCGGCTAGCAATGATGAAAATGACTAAGGGACATAGAATAGCCGGCATGCTTTTTTTATACCTTAAGCCGGGCAAACGAGGCGTAACCGGCCAATCAACCCGCGTTCCGGACAATTTCCGGTGAAAAAAACTTGATATTGATAAATTAAAACTTGTGTGATATACTACTTTAGAATTAAAATACACACGCAGTACGATTTATGAAAATGTGCCTTATAGGAAAACGCAGCGCTGCTGCTTTTTTTGCGGCCTGGTACAGGGTTGAAAACCAGGTTTGCAAAGGTTTTTCATAAAGTTGAATACTGCGGAGGGTAAACATAGGAGGATTTTATTATGTCTGTCATTTCAATGAAACAGCTTCTGGAAGCTGGTGTCCACTTTGGTCATCAAACAAGAAGATGGAACCCTAAGATGGCTGAGTACATCTTCACAGAAAGAAACGGCATTTATATTATCGATTTGCAGAAAACAGTCAAAAAGCTTGAAGAAGCTTACTATTTCCTGAGAGATGTTGTTATGGAAGGCGGGGATGTTCTCTTCGTTGGCACAAAGAAGCAGGCTCAGGACGCAATTCGTCAGGAAGCTGAAAGATGCGGTATGTTTTATGTAAATAACCGCTGGTTGGGCGGTATGTTGACCAATTTCAAAACTATCCGCAAACGTATTGATCGGCTGAATGAGCTTCAGAAAATGCAGGAGGAAGGAATTTTTGATCTTCTTCCCAAAAAAGAAGTCAGCAAGTTAAAACTTGAAATGGAAAAGCTTGATGCTAATCTTGGTGGTATTCGTGACATGAAAAGACCACCGGCGGCTTTGTTTGTAGTGGATCCCAAAAAGGAAAAAACTGCCATTCTTGAAGCAAAAAAATTGGGTACTCCCATTGTAGCAATTGTAGATACTAACTGTGATCCTGATGAAGTGGACTATGTTATTCCCGGTAACGACGATGCAATACGTGCTGTTAAGCTTATTGCTTCAAAAATGGCTGATGCGGTTCTTGAAGCAAGGCAGGGAGAGCAGACGGAAAGCAATGGCGCATCCGATGAGAATAAAGAAATTGCTCTTGGTGACATAGATATTGATGATGTTCCTGTTGATGATGAAACAGATAAAGCTGACGATGAAAAAAAAGAGTAATTGAAATATTGTTTTATTATAGGAGGATAATATAAATGGAAATTACTGCGAGCATGGTAAAGGAACTCCGTGAAAGAACCGGTTCCGGAATGATGGATTGTAAAAAAGCTCTTGTTGAAACCAATGGCGACATGGAAAAAGCAGTTGAACTGTTAAGAGAAAAAGGTCTTGCTGCTGTTGCAAAAAAAGCCGGAAGAATCGCAGCTGAAGGAATTGTTGATGCTTACATTCATGGCGGCGGCAGGATTGGCGTTCTTGTCGAAGTTAACATAGAAACCGATTTTGCGGCTAAAAATGAAGAATTCCGCTCTTTTGTAAAGGACATGGCAATGCAGATTGCCGCCAGCAGTCCCCAATATGTACAAAGGGAAGACGTACCAAAGGAAGTTATTGAAAAGGAAAAAGAAATTCTGAAGGTACAGGCTATGAATGAGGGGAAACCTGAACATATTGCCGATAAAATGGTTTCGGGTCGTATAGAAAAGTTTTTCAAGGAAGTATGTCTTTTGGAACAGCCTTTTATAAAGGATACAGACAAAACAGTTCAGGATGTTCTTAATGAAAAAATTGCATTAATCGGAGAAAAAATAAGTATCCGCCGGTTTGTGCGGTATGAAATGGGTGAAGGCCTGGAAAAAAGGGAAGATAACTTCGCTGAGGAAGTAATGAAACAGGTTAATGGCTGATTCAGTTTTATAAGGAGTATATTAATAAAAAATATTAATATACTCCTTTTTTAAAGGAATTTTATTTATTGGAGGAGTTCTATGCAGCTAAAATACAGGCGTGTTTTATTAAAAGTTAGTGGAGAAGCTCTTGCGGCTGATAATGGTTTCGGCATTGACCGGAAAATGCTTGAAGATATATGTTCATCCATTAAGGATGCGGTTGATATGGGCGTGGAAATTGCCGTGGTAGTTGGTGGTGGTAATTTCTGGCGTGGACGTTCAGTGGTCGGTATGGACAGAACAACGGCGGATCATATGGGAATGCTGGCAACCGTTATTAACGCCCTTGCTCTTCAGGATGCTCTTGAATCAAAAGGAGTACCCACAAGAGTTCAGACTGCCATTGATATGAGAAGAATTGCGGAACCTTACATCCGCGGTCGTGCAGTCAGGCACCTTGAGAAAAAACGTGTTGTTATTTTTGCCTGTGGCACGGGGAATCCTTTCTTTACAACTGATACTGCCGCAGCGCTGAGGGCGGCTGAAATAGATGCCGAGGCAATTTTGCTTGCAAAAAATGTGGATGCGGTTTATGATTCAGACCCGAAAATTAACACAAATGCTTTGAAATTTGATAGAATATCATATATGGACATACTGAACCGTCAACTGGGTGTAATGGATTCCACAGCGTCAACGCTGTGTATGGATAATAATATTCCTGTAATAGTGTTCAGCATTAAGGAACCGGTTAATATTATAAAAGTGCTTACTGGAGAAAATATAGGAACCTATATTGCTAAGGAGGTATAATCATGGATCAGGATTACAAAAATGTAAAGGCCAAAATGGACAAAACAATAAGCGTTATGAAAGAGGAACTTGCTTCTATTCGGGCTGGAAGAGCAAACCCGCGTTTGCTTGATAAAATAACAGTCGAATATTATGGCGTTCCAACTCCGATTAACCAACTTGCAAACATAACTATTCCTGAAGCCCGACAGATTGTTATTCAGCCATGGGATGCCAAAATATTGTCAGGTATTGAAAAAGCCAGTCAAGCATCAAATATTGGAATTAATCCAAGCAATGACGGAAAATCAATTCGCCTTGTATTCCCGCCTCTTACAGAGGAGCGTCGTATTGAATTAACCAAAGGTGTAAAAAAGAACGGTGAGAATGCAAAAGTAGCCATTCGCCAGGTACGCCGGGATGCCATTGAGCAATACAAAAAAATGAAAAAGAACAGTGAGATCACTGAGGACGATTTAAAGGTATGTGAAAAAGAAATACAGGAAATTACCGATGGTTACATATCTGATATCGATAAGATTGTAGCCGCCAAAATTGATGAGATTATGGAAGTGTAATATGGATCATTTATTTTTAACCGGCATGCCGCTTAAAGAGGCCATGGATGTTTTAAAAAAAGAAGGTATTTTGGATTATGAAATAATAATGACATCTGCGCCAAGACTTTCAAACAGGAATTACAGCGACGGTTCAAGGGTGATTATGGCAAAATGGGATGATGATTTGTCCCGCCTGAAAGTGTTGGTGTGCAATCCATAGTTGTTATTGTTTTCCGCGCTCTGGGACTGCATCATCTCAGGGCGTTTTTGTTAAGCATTTATACGATATAATTAAGGTGTTTTTGTTTTATAAACTTATATATCGGCATAAAATAATCATTTTCATTGATATGGCAGATTATATATTACATACAGAAATACACAAGGTGAATTTATGATACTTCCTGAAAAATTGCAAATTGCTGTGAATAATGAATTAAGTTCCGTTAGTCATGAAGAACTGGTAAATTCAGCACAGGATATAAGCCTGAGGTATCGGGGCAAAGACAGGCAACCTGGAATACATTTTATTCAAAGCCGTAATGAAGCATTGGCATACGCAGTGTCAAGAATGCCGGCTACATTCGGTGCCGTCTGTTCTGCGCTGAAATACACGCTGGATAGTATGGAATCCATTGAGACTTAAAGTTTGCACAAAAGAAGGAATAAAACAAATCACCATTTCAAAAAGAAACGGTGAAATTTATAAAACTGCGAAGAAAGCAAAATGTGGTGATGAAATCGAATTGCCCTTAAATATGGTATTAAAATAAAGTACCAATATTAGAACAATTTATTTCGCTTTATAATAAGTATTATATCTGATTATCAGTTGAAAGTCGGCACAATTGACAGGAATCTATCGATTTCAGGGCAGGGATATCAACATCAGGAGGTAATATAATTATGAAAAGCTACAGAAAAGAGTTATGGTTTGAAACCGGAAAAAGGCGTGAATTTATCAATATCACACCGCAAATCGAGCAATGTATCCGCGAGAGCGGAATAAAGGAGGGGTTGCTCCTCTGTAATGCCATGCATATTACAGCAAGTGTATTTATTAATGATGATGAAAGCGGATTGCATCAGGATTTTGAAAGGTTTCTTGAAAAACTTGCACCCGAAAAGCCATACAGTCAATATGCCCATAATGGTTTTGAGGACAATGCCGACGCTCATCTTAAGCGTACGATTATGGGCAGGGAAGTGGTAGTGGCAATTACAGACGGCAAACTGGATTTCGGACCTTGGGAGCAAATATTCTATGGGGAATTTGACGGGAAAAGAAGAAAGCGTGTTCTTGTTAAAATAATTGGGGAATAACGATTTTTATAAGTATTTTTTGAATAGATTTCACATTTGCCTGGATTTTCTGCGTTTTTTGCGCTCTATTCGTTTATGAAGGAGAATCGGCCGTATGAAATTATTACGTGCCTTAAATTCGCCATGTCTGAGTATCTGATTTTTGATGAAACAACTTCCAATACAGATTTTCAAAGCGAACATTCCGGCTTTATTTTTTCTGTTTACATAAAATATCAGACAATTTAGGCAACAAATCATTATTTTATTCATAATATCCCATTCTAAGTATTGTAAATTTGCATTAATTGTATTAAAATGTTTTATATTATCAATTGCAGGGTGCTCTTGAAACATTTTACCGTTAAATTCTAGATTTTTTGGATGTGAGGAACTTATGACAGGGAGAATTATAAATAACAGATACCGTATCACGGAAAAATTGGGTGAGGGTGGTTCGGGTGAAGTATATAAAGCTTTTCACATTCATTTAAAAACACCTTGGGCTTTGAAATTCGTAAGCTCACTGGATATGAACACACAATGGGAGCTTGACATTCTGAAAAATATTAATCATCCCGCATTTCCGCGTTTAGTTGATGTAATCTCAGAAAATAAAGAGAATATTTTTGTGTTTGATTATTATGACGGTCCGAATCTTTTAGAGTTAATTACGGAAAAAGGGAGAATTGAAGAAAGTATTGCCATTGATTGGGCTTTGCAGATTACAGACGCACTGCTCTATCTACATACCTGCATTTCGGAGCCTATTATATACAGGGATCTTAAGCCGTCAAATATTATAGTTTTGCATGATAATATTATAAAAATCATTGATTTTGGTACTGCCAGGCTTTATAAGAAAGAAAGCACAAATGATACTGTTTATCTTGGAACGCCGGGATATGCCGCGCCCGAGCAATATGGTTTTGGTCAGACCGATATAAGAACTGATATTTATAATTTTGGTATGACCATGTTTCACGTGGTTACAGGAGAACATCCCTCTTTCTGCAGCGACAGTGAGATGCAGGATACTCTGAAAAGATCGGGCGTTTCCGATGAATTCAGCTCAATAATACTAAAATGTTCCGCTAAGGATCCGGAACAACGCTATCTGAATTTTTATGAAATAAAGAATGAATTACAATCAATTTCCAATAAACCTATGCAAAAATTTAAAGCCATAGGAAAAAATGCGGTTGAAATTTCTGTTTCAGGAACCCAAAGCGGAGCGGGAGTAACACACCTTTGCTTTTTGTTTGGTATGTGGCTTCAAAACAGCGGATTTAAAACCGCTGTTCTGGATTGCTGTGGAAATAGTGACTTTCAATGTCTTTGTGATTTGGTAACGAAAAAAAACCAGGTATTGAAAACCGGTTACTTCCAAATCCGTGGCCTGACTATTTTCCCGTCCATGGGAGCTGAAAAAGCAGAAAGCTTCAATAGGGCTGATTATGACTATATTCTTCTGGATCATGGTGTGCTTGATGAGTATGTTATTCCGGATATGAAGCGCAGTGATGTCAGGCTTATAGTATCTCCCGGGGCGGACTGGAAAATAAACAGGATTGGTACGATAATCAAAAAATACCAAAGCATACTTGAGGATAAAAACACCTGGTTGTCTTTTCCTTTTCAGAATCAGGAATCAATTAACATTATCAAAACATACTACAATTTATCCAATACCATAATTGTTCCGTACGCAATTAATCCATGGAAACCTGATAATGAAACAAAAAAGCAGATGGAGAACATATATGAAAAACTATTTGATATAAGAAAAATAAGAGATGGAGGATTATATATTGGCGTTTATATGAAAAAGAGGCCGCTTTCCGGTTT
>JAAYGP010000129.1 GCA_012727625.1 Clostridiaceae bacterium | reverse complement strand
GTGGGATTCGAACCCACGGGACGCTATCAACGCCCACACGATTTCCAGTCGTGCGCCTAAGACCAACTCAGCCATCTCTCCAAAAATGCTTAAATAGTCGCCTGATAATTCTAACATAGCCAATAACGTAGTGTCAAGCTTTTTAAGCCAGTTGGCAGATATGCGTCGGTGCGGAAACATTACTGCTCACAGATTTATTATTTGGATGCCGTGAAATTAAAGAAAACTTCAGCGAAATAAAGCTCTTTTTTTGTTATTGCACAGATCCATTTTAATTTGAGCTTATTGGCCAGAGCTGTAATTTATCCACGCCGGTACGTGAACGGCATACTTAGTGTTTGATGTTCCTTTGCAGGAAGAAAGCAGGCGGCTTATGCATGAGCGGTAATTTTTTGAAACACCATAAGCCCTGACCTGCTTTCATGCCTTACCGCCAGTTAATTAAAATAACTTCACTTCTGATTCCTTTACAGAGCTGTCCGCTGGAAACAAAACAGCTCTATCTGAATACTTCAAACCAGTCGGAGTTAATATAATACTCGTCTGCTGCCGGATTTTTCTGACGCAAAACAACAAGCCTTACTGTGTGATTTCCATATTCCAGCTCGCCGGTGTCATATAGCAACTGGTTTGGTTCAACAGTAGGACTGTAAGTGTCAATTGTCTGCTGATACTCATTATCCACGTATATATCAGCCATTCCGCACCAGCTGTCCTTTTGCGCATAGGCCCTCAACCGTGTACCTGTGAAGTTGATGGTATAATAGCTGTTCCTCACATTTGTGCTTGTATAATCACCGTTGTAACTATTTTCATTCACTCCGTAAGACCACGATCTGGAATATTGTATGAATGAGGAATCATCGTTGTTATAGATGGTGACTCCTCCCTCAATCTCAAATTTGTCCGCATTAATGTAACATTCCTCCGCATATGGATTCCTCCGGCCCAACACTACAACTTTCACGGTATGATTGCCGTATTCCAGTTCACCGGTATCAAATAACAACTGATCATATTCAACAGTTGGACTGTAAGTGTCAATTGTGTACATATATTCATCATCAATGAATATATCCGCCAATCCGCACCAACTGTCTTTCTGACCGTAGGTCTTCAAGCTTTTGCCCGTGAAATTGATTGTATAATAGCTGTCTCTTGTGTTGGTGCTGCAATAATCCCCCAGGTATGCGCTGGGATTGCTTCCTGTAGCCCAATCCCCATGATATGAAATATTCGCGTGATCCTGGTTATATACTGCATCCTGTTCCTGTACAGGAGGAATGGGAGTTGGAGTCGGAGCGTTTGGATCTTTTTCGTAAACCCTTATATAGTCAACAAGCATTTCGCATTCAAAGCCCGGACCTTGTGTTGTATGCATTGCCATACTTAGAACAGCAATCTCATCACCAAAGGGAATCCCTTCGCCTGTATATGTGTGGGTTTTGACACCGTCAACATAAATATCCAGTTTACCCGGAGACCAATCCAAAGCGTAAACGTGCCAGTCTGAAGTATTTTCAACTCTGGAAAAACCAATAAGTGTTCCTTTGTAGTTTGCGCCATACCCGCCCCAGTGCAATGCCGAAGTAACATAATTCGGATAACTTGGATCATTAGTTATGTGTTCCATTATGTCAACTTCAGCAGTGCTTCCTGTACCAGGTCCATCTTCACCAACCATACGATCAGAAGCAGGCATAAGCCAGAAACCGGGAACTACCCTGTCTGTGCTGAAATCAGGCATCTTTATTCTGGCCTCCCACCATCCGTAGGTTTGCTGAAATTTAGTTCTGGTATGTACGCTTCCGGAACGGTATTCGACAGTCGATATACCGCCGTTGCTATTACGGCAGGTTATTGGATTATATTCTGCCCTGATGCGTAAACATCCGCCTGAAACACTAACATTTTCAGGAACATATGCAAAATTATCATTTCCAACAATCCAGGGTCCGCTCATAACATCAACGCAGCAGTTGTTCCATTTGCTTAAATCCAGTGAATTACCATTGAATTCATCATGGAAAGTAAGTATATAGCCCGGCTTGTCCCATTCAGCAGCACTTGCTGTTATGTTGCTGTTCATAAAAGGGCATAGTACAAAAGCCATGATGAGTAAGACCACGAAAAATTTTTTAAATAAATTTCTTTTCATATCAATTTTCACCTCGTATAAAATGATATAAAATAATAACAAATTTTAGTGGTTCAATATTTTTGTCAGCTACTTCGGAGATGTTCCTAACTACTGTAATTACTACACGTTCTTAGTGGTTAAGTTATATTGTCTTAACGGGAAAAATCTGAACTGTTCCGGTTTTCCTTCTTCCCTCCTTTCATAAAAATTGATGGTAATTAGTTAATTGCTAAACCCCGAAATCCGCTAAAATTCAGCGGTTCCGAGTGTATTTTCTTCTTTAACTCCTCACTTATTTGTGGTAAAATGTAGTTAATGCCCTGGCTGATGTATTCAATGAAATATCAACATAAACAAAATGAGTCTTAAAGATGTTTTAACTGCCTGATGTGTTATATATCAAATGCTTTATCCTGTCCGTATACCCGGATAAAATGTTCAGAAGCCTGTTGTTTAACTATAATGATGATTATCCGATGCCAATTTTACATAACTTCATCATTATTGCTATTATTTATCATATCAAATATTTTCAGATTATTCAATGCTCACATAGCATATTTTTATAATTAATATCTATTATAGTAGATCCTTGTCAAATTCTCAGGACAGCGGGTAATATATTTATGCATTGCCTGAGTAAACTAAATATAAGATATAATATTAGTATGTTACTGTATAATGGTTGCTGTTCACATATTCTGTTGTAGATATTGTGCAATGGAAATGAAGCTTCAGCGGAATGAATCTCCTGTTTCCGCTATTGCACAATATCTGATCAGAGCGGTAACTTAATTGGGGTGTGAACAGTAACGTATAATATAATGCAGTTTCAGTAAATATGGAGACAATTATTATGCAGCAATGGTTTAAAAGACTTTACCGTTATGGCAGGAAAATATATGATTTGTACTCAGAGGCGCAAATTTCTTTTCTGGCCGCGCAGACCAGTTTTTTTGTCATTCTTGCTTTTTTCCCTTTTGTTGCCTTTATTCTTACACTGATTCGCGAAACCAATCTTGATGACACAATATTCATGCAGGCTTTATCAAACATGCTGCCAGCATCCACCTATATCCTGACGCTGCAGATTCTGGACAGCGCCCGGGACAATAAAAATCTGTTTATTTCCATAGGGGGTATTGCTGCGGCTCTCTGGCCTTTTTCAAAAGCTGTGCAGTCGCTTATTGTCAGCATAAACCGGGTTTACGGCGATGACAGGCACCATCCGCTGAAACGGGTGGGCTTGTCAATTGTCTTAACCGCTGCTTTTGTACTTTTAATAATTGTTTCAACAATCCTGCTTCTTTTTGGCAGGCGCCTGGGGGAAATCTTTTTTGAGTATCTTGGATCGCCACAATCATTTCTGCGGATTTGGGATTATCTGCGTTATGAGTTTTCTGTGCTGGTTCTTCTGGTTTTTTTTATGATCCTGTATAAAACAATTCCCGTGAAAAAAACAAGGCTGAGCAGGGTTTTCCCCGGTGCAGCCTTCTCCACTATTCTATGGCTTCTTTTGTCTTTTATTTTTTCAACCGTTATGAACAGGTTTTTTAAATTCTCATCTATTTATGGTGGTATAGCGGGTATTATTCTCTTAATTATGTGGCTTTATTGGGGCATGCATATAATTCTGATCGGCGCGGTTATTAATGTGTTAAATTTGGAGCGGGTTCACATAAATATAAAGCGCATTAAAAAATAAAGAGCCTAGGTTGAAACATGATCCCTGAGCTTATGATTTTGTCGTGGGATCGTCACTGGTTTGCAAGCTTTCGGGTTTGATCCTCCGTTACCAGGGCGTCAATAATTTCATCCAGATCCCCGTCCAGAATCTGATCAATTTTATAAAGTGTCAGGCCGATACGATGATCCGTAACCCTGCCCTGGGGGTAGTTATATGTGCGGATCCGTTCACTTCTGTCACCGGTTCCCACTTGCAGCTTTCTGTTTTCGGCAATGCTTGAATCTGCTTTTGCCCGCTCAATTTCATAAAGCTTCGCCTTTAAAACTCTCATGGCCTTATCCCTGTTTTTATGCTGTGATCTTTGATCCTGACAGGTTACAACAATCCCGGACGGAAAATGGGTAATTCTTATGGCTGATGATGTTTTATTAACATGCTGGCCTCCCGCTCCTGACGCGCGGAACGTGTCAACCTTGATATCGGCAGGGTTGATTTCAATCTCTTCCACATCATCCGCTTCCGGAAGAACCGCAACGGTAACGGTTGAGGTGTGAATTCTGCCCTGGGATTCGGTTGTGGGAACACGCTGCACACGGTGTACGCCGCTTTCAAACTTTAATCGGCTGTATGCGCCTTTACCGTCTATGGAAAATACTACTTCCTTAAAGCCGCCAAGCTCTGTTTCATTGGCGTCAATTATTTCATAGGTCCAGTTTCTTCTCTCAGCGTATCTCGTATACATACGATAGAGAACACCCGAAAACAGCGCGGCTTCTTCGCCGCCGGCTCCGCCGCGGATTTCTATTATTACATTTCTTTCATCATTGGGATCTTTTGGCATCATAAGTATTTTCAATTCCTGGATAACCCTTTCAAGATTCTCCTCAGCTTCCTCAATTTCAAGGAGAATCATTTCGCGCAGCTCCTTGTCAGGTTTTTCATTAAGCATATCCTTATCATCATTGATAATTTTCTTTAATTTTTTATACTCCCGGAATTTTTCCACAATCTCAGTCAGTTCCGAATATTCTTTCATAAGGCTCCGGTATTGCTCCTGAACGGATATAACCGCAGGGTCCGCAAGTTTTAAATTTATTTCCTCATATTTATTTTCTATCGCTTCAAGTTTATCAAACATAAACAACATGTCCTTTCATTGTGAGTTTTTAAACAGCCTTAAAATATATCAGAAAAAATTATAGCATATCATATCAAAGCTTTAAAGTTCTACTCAAACAAACTGCGTATTTCTTCCTCGCTGAGCTTATGCAGCATGGTTTCCCCGGGCTTTATAACCATGTATATCATTTCCTTCTTTTTTTCCTGCAGCTTTATGATCTTCTCTTCAATTGTGTTCCTTGTTATAAGTTTAAACACCTGAACGACTTTTTCCTGCCCAATGCGATAAGCCCTGTCTATTGCCTGTTCCTCCACAGCAGGGTTCCACCAGGGATCATAGATTATTACCGTATCAGCGCCAGTTAAGGTTAAACCGGTCCCTCCCGCCTTGAGAGACAAGAGAAAAACCCGGCCCTCACCACTGTTGAACCTGGATACAAATTCAGCCCTCTGCGACGACGGTGTTTTTCCGGACAGGTAAAAATACTGTATGCCTTTTTTTGCAATCATCCTCTCTATTATATCGAGCATTGATGTAAACTGTGAAAAAATCAATACTCTGTGTCCCGCTTCCAATGTGGAGTCTGTTAATTCCTCAAGCAATTCAAGCTTGCCGCTGCCGCCCACATAACCATCCACAAAGGTTGACGGATGGCAGCACACCTGCCTTAGCCTTGTTAACGCCGCCAGAATTTGAATATGGCTTTTTTCAAACCCCTGCTGCATAATAGCCAGATCTATCTCGCGCCTGACCTGCGACAGCAAGGCAAGATATATATTTCTTTGCGCTTCTGTCATCTTACAGGTTAATGTTGTTTCAATTTTTTCCGGCAGTTCCCTGAGCACATCTTTTTTCATACGCCTTAATATAAACGGACGTATATGCCTGTTTAAATCCATGATTGCTTTTTTGCTCTCTCCGTTTAATGTAGGTTTGACAAACCTGTCCTGAAACTTTTGCTGTGTGAAAAGGTATGATGGCATTAAAAAATCAAAAATTGACCACAGCTCAAGAAGCGAATTCTCCATTGGCGTTCCTGTAAGCGCAAAACGGCTTTTTGCCTGTATTTTTCTGATGGCCCTGGCTGACTGTGTAAAATGGTTTTTAACATGCTGTGCCTCATCAATAAAGCAGCATGAAAACCGTTTGTTTTTGTAAAAGCCTATATCCCTGCGTATTAACGGATATGATGTTACCACCAGATCATACTCATCCATTTTCTCCAATAACGACTGCCTAAGCGCCCGGTTGCCCGATATGGCCAGGACTTTTAATTCAGGTGTAAATTTCTCAGCTTCAAGGACCCAGTTATAAACCAACGAAGTTGGAGCTACAACCAGGGAAGGGCTGCAGGCATTTTCCTTTTCAGAAAGGAGAAAAGCCAAAACCTGCAGAGTTTTTCCAAGACCCATATCATCCGCCAGTATACCGCCAAGACCGTTTTGAGACAAGCCTTTAAACCACTGGAACCCTGTTTTCTGGTAATCTCTTAAAACATTTTTCAGGGACTTTGGAACCTCAAACTCTTTATCTTTAATAAAAGTAATATTATTAACAAAGTGCCTGAAATTTTCAGACCTCTCCAGTAAACTGAAGGATTTCTGATTCGTGTTCTCCACATTCTGCAAAGCGTTATCACACAGACTGTCAAGGTATAACGCCCTATATTTCGGTAAACGTACCACTTTACCGTCAAAATCCCCGACGCCAATATCCATTTTGTCGGTTAAACAGGCAAATTCTTTTATATCAGGATATTCATCAAGGGGAAGAATCGCACCGTCTTTCAGCCTGTAAAATTTTTTCTTTCTCCTTAAGGATTCCAGAATTCCTTTAAGTTCATCCGGATCAAAATCCTGTGTGTCAAAGGAAATCTCCAGAAGATCATCAACAAAAGAAACCCTGCCCTTAATGCTGACACTTCTCTTAACAGTCACTTTTTTAAAGTCCTCGGAATAATAAACTTCTGACAGGGACAGAAGCTCAGGCAGCCTCTCAAAAACAAAGTTATAAATGTCTTCTTTATTAACCAGGCAAAACAAATCCTTTTCAATAAAAAACCGTGAAGATCGCAATAAATCCAGTATTGGTTTTTCCGTCTCAATGTCACGCAGTACAAACCTGTCTTTATTATCTGTCGTGCCACTCCCCAGTGCCGGATTTAATTGAATATCCCCGTAATTGAACAAAACCCTGGCTGATATGCCGTTTTTATACAGATCAAGATACACTGCAGCCTTTAACTGCTCATGAACTATCTTTCTCTTAATTGACGGACTTACCATGACGTCGCCGGTTTTTTTCATTATCGGAACTACTTCGGATATAAACCTGCCTTGATATTGGTTAGGTACAATAACCTCATTGCTTTCCGCTTCAACAAACCCTTCATGAATTACCGAAAAATACTTCTGCTGCTCCGGCGGCAGTTTATAAATGATTCCCCGGTAAAAGAAATATTTCCCGTCGGGTGTTAACCTGAGTGGCAGCTCCTCTGAAGCAATCCTTAACGATATCCACTCCTCATATTGTCTCATCTCAAACGTAAGGGGCATAACTGCCTTTGTAACGGGAACGATCTTTAAATCATCCGACAGTATAAATGCAGGAACAGCTTCCCCTGTCATAATATCCAGAAATTTTTCAAGCTTTGCGGGAACAAGGGAAAAATACCTTCCTCTTAAAAGACCATTATAGCGAAAATCATAGTTTGATATCCCGATTTGGGTTGAGTAAATTTCTGTAAGCATGTCCATGATAAGAGCGTCTTTCCCGTCAAAATACTGCAAGCTGCTGTCTAATGTAAGCTGTCTGCCGAAAACAAGCCTTTTCCCTTTAACCCATGCTTCAATAAACTCCTCTGTGCTTTTGACCACATATGCTCTGGCGCTTCCAACCTTAAGCTCAAGATATGCATGAAGATTTTTGCCATCATGATTAATTGTCAAAGTAGGCGTCAAGTAGAGCTGCTCCTTTTTATTACGGGAAACCCCGCTAATACTCATGTTATCAAGCTTTTTAAATATTGCGTTAACCGCCTTGTGGCTGTTTCTGTATTTTGAAAACTTGTTTTCCACCATAAGCCTGGTTTCAAAAAGCGTTGCAGCAACATGCTTGCAAGGTTTTCCCCATTCCCTGAAATATGGACATGAGCATGATTCCGAAACAATATTCTGGTATGAGTTTATGAATAGCTCAACATTGTAATAGCGGCTGCCTTTAACCTTTGCTGTAATACGCTTTCCTGAAGTGTCAAAATGAATATCTTCAACAAATTTGTTAAAGAAATACATCCGGCCCCTGTGGTAAATGTTTATATCGTTCACATAATCCCTGATTTCCTTATCCGTAAGTTTTAAATAGTTCATACGGCTCCTCTGTGATATAATATTGTTTCTGTTTACATCCTGATTAAGTAACTGCCCAGGTCAGATATTGTGCAACAGAGGAAGCAAGAGATAAACTTTCCATCTGTTGCACAATATTTTTTAACGGAACCTGTGAACAGTAACTTAATATTATCAGTTGTTTATACAGCTTTTATCCTGGTTCTGTCTAATAATCACCCAAAATAATTTATCATTCAATTATATCATAGAATCCGGTTAAGGAAACCAGAGAGATATGGTTTTTAAATAAAATATAAAATAATATTCCTTATGTTCAGTACAGAAACAGTTATCCCTACTATAAGCATTATTGTTCCTGGTTTTATTTTTTTAACCAGCATAGCCGCAAAAGGCGCCGCAATAACTCCTCCCACGGCAAGCCCCGCAATTGTCTGCCAGTAATCCTTTATTCCCAGCAAAGTTACAAAAGTGGCAGCCTGGGCTAAAGTCACAAAGAATTCAGACGCATTTACCGAGCCTATGACATACCGGGGTGTCTGCCCGGTTGCAACAAGGGTTGTTGTGACAACAGGTCCCCATCCGCCTCCGCCAATGGCATCCAGAAAACCTCCGCAAATACCGAGAATCCAGTTTTTAACTGAAACCGTAACTTTCTCTCCGGGGTTTTTAAACACATTATAAATAATTCTGATGCCCATAATTATCAAATAGACATTAATTATGGGCTTAATTACAGATGTTCTAATGTTTGATAAAATAAACGCACCTGTAATTCCTCCCAAAACCCCGGGAATTACAAGAGTGGAAAACAGCTTTTTGTCAATGTTCTTCAGCTTCCAGTGAGAAATTCCGGAGACAAAAGTGGTGAAAACCTCCGCAATATGTACCGATGCGCTGGCTGCTGCCGGTGAGACGCCAATGCTTAGCAAAAGACTTGTGGAACTGACACCATAGGCCATGCCAATGCTTCCGTCTACCATCTGAGCCAAAAATCCTGCAATAACGAATAAAAAAAAGGTTGCATCCATAATAAATTCTCCTTGTCTACTAAATATATAGACATAGTATATTATATGAGTATGGATTTTGCAACCATTTTCTTCACAATATAAGAAGATGTGACGTAGTCTCACCGGAAAATTAAAAATTTCAACCGTTGCAGCATGAACCATCAGGTTCAGATGTATCAGCATCAAAACCACGCAGGGGCAGCCAAATATAAAAAAGAACCGCATTTCCCGTTTGCGTTGAGGTTCTGAGGTTCTGTAAAAAGATATTGTTCAATAGTAAGGAAACTTCAGCGGAATGAAGCTCTTGTTTCCGCTGCTGCACAATATCTGATCACAATATCCGATCTGAACAGTAACTGAATCAGGGTGTGAAGAGTAACTTTATATATTCATATACGTTCAGATATGTACAGAAAATTGCCTGCCGGTTTAAAGAAGATGATCAAGCGTTGTATTTTCAAGCTTATCAGATACGAAATTGCGTATATCCTTAAAAATCTGTAAAAGTTTTTTATTTCTTTCAACAGGAGTGTGTTCAAAAAAGTACAGGCTGGCAGAGCCCACGGAAGCAAGAGGTCCGTCAATTAACCGTATTATTTCGGCCAGGTTTATCTCATTGGGCGCTTTAGCCAGCTCATACCCCCCGTTTGCGCCTCTTGCACTTTTTACATACCCGGCTCCTTTAAGCTGGAGAAAAATCTGCTCCAGATACTTTTTTGGAATGTTGTTTCCATTGGCCACCTCAATAATTTTCTTTCTTTCCCTGCCGTAACTATGAGCCAGGTCTATGAGAGCCAAAAGAGCATATTCACTTTTTCTGGATAATCTCATAACAGCCTCCCGCAAACTGCCTCCACTTATAGAAGCGGGGCTTAAAATTTCTTTATCATTAATCCTCCATCTGTGTTTTTCACTGCAAAAACAAAATAGTTCAAAAGGCTGAGGTCTTCTGATTTTACCATAATAAAAACAAACCGAAACAAAACGTCACCAGGCCCTGGCCCCGTTTTTGCCTTTAAAAGACTTTCTTATTGTTTCCACAGCCCTTTCAATATCATCAACATCCTCAATTACAAGGTTTGCAGGTATATCGGTAGTTATTTCATTTCCAAGCCAAACAACAGAAATACGCTCTGCCGGTATTCCGGTTTTAATAACATCCAAATCCGAAGCGTCAAGTTCTATTGCGGAAACAATCAGTATCATTCCGGATTCCAGCATAATATTGGCAACCTCTGCAAGCCTTCTTATATGCTCCCTTTTGCCAAAAGGCGTTATATTGTTTGCGACAATATCCGCATCAACGCCATACAGCAGACTCCCTATGCCAAGATAATAAACAAATTTACCCTCATCAAACAACTGTCTTTCAAGTAACCTGGCAACTTCCTTCCTCGGACTTTCCCGCTCCCCGGTGATCAGCACCAACTCAGCCTCCTGATTGTATTTTTCAGCCCGTTTTTCAGCGCTAATATCACTGCCTATCCATTTATAATTTCTCATTAATACTTTATCACGCACCCAGCTGGTATGATCCTCCAGATCGCGCATTACAATCCCGCCTCCGGAGATTTCATAATCATCAACAATTACAAAACGACTTGTGGCGGCGATTTCTCCAACCAAGTCGAAAGCAATATGCCTGTCCAGACTAAGAACACACTCAGCCACTTCATGCCGTTCAACAAAGTCCTTCTTTTTGTTGTCAAGGCTGGACGCGTCCATAACACTGCGTACTTCTTCAAGCTGCATGCCGACTTTTGCCGTACCAAGCTTCAAATAATATGTTTTATCCATAACAAGGGGGTTCCTGCCAAGCCAGAACAGATTTACCAGCATACGTCCTGTAACCTTTGGCGGCATTTCCTTTGACAGACACGCTATTTCTCCTCGTTTGACGTATATCTGCTCTGTAACGGTGAAACCACATGCCCAGCCTGCCCCAAGCGTCTTAATCGGCTCCCTGTTAAAAGCTTCGAGGGATTTTACCCGTGTTCTCTTCCCTGACGGATAAAAAATCACCTCGTCTCCCACGGATATTTTCCCGGTTTCGATGGTACCTGCCACAATTCTGCGCATATCACAGTTTTTCGTAAATTTATACACGTCCTGAACCGGCATTCTGAAAGGCTTGTCTTCCGCCAATTCTTCCTTTTTCAAAGAATCCAGCACCTCCAATACATTCATTCTTTCGTACCAGGGCATTTTCTCTGAATGGTTTGCGATATTTTCCCCTTCAAATGCGCTTATGGGAATGAAACAGACCGGTTCCATGTTGATTTTCCTCAAAAACCGCCTGTATTGCCTTACTATCCTTTTAAAGGATTTCTCACTGTATCCTGTCAAGTCCATCTTATTTACAAGAACACAAACCTGGCGTATTCCAAGCATTGAAAGCATGTAACCATGCCTTCTGGAGTTTTCCTTCACACCCTCATAGGCATCAATAACCAAAAGGGCAGCTTCCGCCCTTGCGGCTCCGGTAATCATGTTTTTTAAAAACTCAATATGGCCCGGCGCGTCGATTATCAAGTAATTTCTTTGCTCCGTCTGGAAAAAACAGCGGGCCACATCAATGGTTATCCCCTGGGCCTGTTCATCCTTGAGGGCATCAAGCGAAAAAGCATATTCAAAAGGCTTTGAATTTCTGCGGCAGATTTCCTTAACCTGTTCAAGCTTTCCTTTAGGCAGCGAATCTGTGTCCGCGAGCAATCTCCCGATTACCGTGCTTTTCCCATGATCCACATGGCCTACAATTACTATGTTCATATCCTGTTTATTGATTAAATCCTTTTTATTCATCGGCACATTGTTTTTCCTGATCTCATTCATCAATTGTAACCATCCCGTTCTCAAAGTCCTGTTTACATATACATGGCTTAAGTTCCGGTTCGGAACGTTCCGGAAAAATCCCAGCCATAATGTTCTCTTTACATATATCCGCCTTTTCTGAGCTCTTCAAGGCCACCACCGTCTTCCTTGTCCTGTGCTCTGCCGGAGCGCTCCGCAATGTTGGCAAATTTTCCTGTTTTAAGTTCCATAATTATGCCATCCACATCCCTGGCGTCCGATTCCACCGGGAAAGTGCACGGCCAGCATCCGAGGGAGCGGTATCTTTTCCCTTCCCCCTTATCATAGTACAAAGAAACAGTGGGTATTTTTTCTCTTTTTATATATTCCCATATATCAAGCTCTGTCCAATCCAGCAGAGGATGTATGCGCAAGTGAGTTCCCGGGGCAAAGTCCGTCTTGAACTGACCCCAGAATTCCGGAGGCTGGTCCCCAATGTCCCAGTCGCTGTTTCTGTCCCTGGGGGAAAAATATCTTTCTTTTGAACGGCTCCCCTCTTCATCGGCACGCACACCTACAATAACACCCGTGAAAGGTTCCGTGTTCTGATCATTCTCATATTTCATTGTTTCATGGTTAAGCCTGTATCTCGGCCATTTTCCGCTTAAAGTATTTTTCAGCGCTTCGGTTTTCAGTCTTTTGCAGCATTCTATATGGGATAAGTTCCCATCCGGGAATGTTTCCTTTCTGTCAAGGGCTTCCCGGTTTTCACCGTAAATCATGTCAAGACCCCATTCCAATGCAAGCCTGTCCCTATATTCAATCATTTCAGGAATTTTATAATGGGTGTCAATATGCACCAGGGGTATTGGTACATGGCCAAAGAACGCCTTTCTGGCAAGCCAGAGCAATACGGTGCTGTCTTTTCCGATTGACCAGAGCATACATAGGTTTTTAAAACAGGCATATGCCTCCCTGAGTATATGTATTGACTTGTTTTCGAGCTTGTCAAGATGGTTCATTTTTGCCTCCCTGATAAATTTTACCATTTTCCCGTTTTCTCGTTCATTTTCCTGTTCTGACGCAACTGCTTTCATGAAAATTACGGAATAGCGTTAATTAAGTTTCATAATTTCATTGGCTGAAAAAACCTGTGCAATCGTATTGCTACTGCACCAGGCAACAGGCTCACGGACTTTTTAACTTTTCTTTTGTCTGATTCTTAAGGCTGTATAACAGGAAAAGGTTTTACAAAGGATTTTCAGATGCAATTATAATGTAAGTTTATTTTGTAAATTGTTAATCGCGTAAAATCCTTTCTCATTCAGGCAGTTTAACCGGTTGTATGTCATTTCGCTGTCATCCATCTGCCTGAAAATTCCGCCTGCTTCCTCTACAATGCAATGCATGGCGGCCGTATCCCACTCCATCGAATACCCAAACCGGTAATAAACCTCAGCCTCGCCTTTTGCCACCAAACACCCTTTTATTGCGCTTCCCACAGCTTTTACATTTTTTATTCCGTTCTTTTCTATAAGTTCATCCAATCTTTTGCTTTTATGTGATAGGCTTCGCACCATACGAATATCCTTAATTCTCGATGAGACCGTTATCTTCTCACGCTTCCCGTCCTTTTCATAATAAGCTCCCATTCCCTTTACAGCGTAGTAAATCTCACCGGTGACAGGGATATGGATTACGCCAAGGACTGGTTTCCCTTTATATGATAAGGCAATGTTTATTGTAAACTCATCATTTTTCTTAACAAACTCTTTTGTGCCGTCCAATGGGTCAATAATAAAGCACCAATCATTATTAAGCCTGTCGGGTCTATCTTCTGACTCTTCCGCCAGAATCGCGCACTCAGGGTACTTTCCCCTGAGCGCGGACACAATAAGTTCGTTTGATTTTCTGTCCGCTTCCGTCAGCGGGGAAGCGTCTTCTTTAAAATAAACAGAAAAATCCTTTGCATAAACGCCAAGAATTTCCTTTGAAGCTTCACCGGCTAAATACTTTGCTGTTTTAAGCACATCAGGCAATTGGGTAAAATCCATCCTTCATTCTTCTCCCCTGCCCAAACAACCACATTTAAACTGTGGGCATCGGGCAATAAATTAATGCACCATTTTATTATACCACAGAAGCATTGGCTTGCAATTGCGCCCCCACCTATTTTACAGGGGAGCAAAATGCACGGGAAAATTGTGCCCGGGCATAAATAAGAATACCCGTATTGTTTGAATTTTATCATGAAAACCGCAGCAAAAGTCCGCAGCATTCATGCAACATAAGCACATCTTCATAATTTATGGGAGTTTACCGTCAAATTTTTTTAACAAAAATGCAATAACAATTTTTTACAGCACTTTCTCATACGGGTTACTCCCATAAATCTTTATAAAAATTTGTCGGAACCGATTTCCCGGGCGGGTTACTGAGGACTCAGCGGAAGCTTTTCGTATGTATTTTTTGTGGTACCTTTTATTATCCTGTACAATCCGCGAACGGGATATTTCAACGATTTGCTCTCAGAGACCACAATTTCCCTGAATTCCTCGGGAAACTTCAGGCAATAACCACAGCCATGAAAGGATATTTTGCACGGGATGGATACAACCTCAAAAACCAGACCCTTTGTTTCAAAGTGCCGTTTCATTTTTATTGTATAATTACCCGAATCATATATAGCCAGGCATTCCATGCTGTTATCCTCCCTGAAAAATATATCTGCTAATATGATATACCCTCTTTAGGCAAATGGTGAACCGTGTAAATACAAAAAGACTCCAATACTTACGCCAGGCAGCATTATAGTGTACCAGGCATAAAAAAAGGGTTTCAAAAACCTTGAAACCCTGGTACGCCCGACACGATTCGAACGTGCGACACCAAGTTTAGGAAACTTGTGCTCTATCCTGCTGAGCTACGGGCGCATATTTTACTTAAAACATTCTACTACATGAAAAGCAAGGTGTCAACGAGCTTTTCCCCCGGGAATTTTATGATTTAATGGCAGTTTACTGTCCGCAGGACTGTTGAAAGATACTGTGCGATAACGAAAACGTGAGTTTCATTTGCAAGAGCTTTTCTGCCATGTTTTAATATTTCATTTCAGTTATGTTACCGTTTTATTATTAAATATAGATTCCGATACCAACCAAACGGATGAATGATACAATAATAATAAAGGTATTATGTAACCTCAGGAGTGAAACATATGGAGAAATTGCATAGAGCGGTATTATCACTGGTTCTGGCATTCTTAGTGCTGACTTTGTTTACAGGCGTAAAAGCCACGGCTTTGAAAGAACAATTATTTATTACAATAAAAATCAACGGCCAGCCTGTTTTTACGGATACCAACCCTTACATAAAGCAGAACCGGACATTTGTGCCAATACGTTTTATAGCAGAATCATTCAATATGGAAGTCTTGTGGGAACAGGAGGAGAAAAAAGCCACTGTTAAATATGATGATTTGGTTCTTGAGGTCTGGATCGGGAGCAATAAGTTTTTGGTAAACGGCGAAGAAAAAATAATGGATGTTGAAGTTGAGGGCGTTAATGGCCGTACCATGGTGCCAGTACGATATTTCGCTGAGGCTTTGGACTGTTCTGTTGACTGGAATTATATGACAGCCTCCGTGGAAATAATTAAGGAAGGAGCGGAAATTCCTGCTTCGAGTATTTTCCACCGCTCCTATACTGATGAGGACATTATATGGCTCGCGCGTATTGTTCATGTGGAAGGCCATGGGTTAAGCATCAGGGGAAAGGTTGCCATCGCAAATGTTGTCTTAAACAGAGTAAAAAGCCCGGATTTCCCTGATACCGTGTATGATGTTATTTTCGACAAACAACATGGCAAGCAATTCCCGCCGGCACATAGGGAAAGCTTTCCGGAGCTTATTCCCGATTTATCCTGCGTAATTGCCGCAAAAATGGCTCTTGAAAGAATCAATAACATTGACAACTGCCTGTACTTTAACCATGTACCGTTTCATGGAAAATCAAAGGATCTTTACATGGTAATTGATGGGGAATACTTTTATTATTAATATTATTAAGGAAATCCCAGGTTTATTTTGTTATAATTCTCTTTTCCACTGACTTCCATTCCTCTTCATGGTTACTGAGATCCACTTTCAAAGCGTATTTCTTAATATCTTTCCAACTCATTTTGTTTGTCGCCCAATCAATCAGAACTTCATCGTTGTTCAGGGCAAATTCTTTTTCAGCTTTGCGAAGCCTTGGCTGAACTGAACTGGAATGATAAGCAAGCTTTTCAGCAGAGTTGTTTTCGAAATAATTGGCCCTGTGCTCTGCTATTACTTCTGCGGGAATGTCATATACCGAACCGTCAGACATTTTAACCCTTAGGTATTTTTCCATATCGACCTCTCCTCACGGTAATTTTTTGTCCTTGTTTGTTAAAAATTTAACTATATTTATTTTACCATATCTGTTTTTAATTTTCCACACTTTTTCTAAATGTTTTTAAAATTGTGACTATCCATGGTTACTGTACACAGATACTGTATATGAAAGTTTTTGCTCTTTATCGCTCAACACCTGTAAAACAAAACCCGTATATTGCTCAAAACCCGTGACAACAATTTGCTGCCGGGCTTTTCAGGCGGTCTTTCTGTAATAATAAGCATTTTTTCGGCATATAATTGTTGGGTAGACGGACTAAACCCCCGATTGGGGAAGTGGCCTGAAATTAAACACATGGCTTTTTAGATAAATAATAACCATGCTTTTTACGTATCGGGCTGAAGTACAATACTACAAAAATACATGGAATACCAGAACGGGATGGTTGAAGTTTATGCAGGAAGCCAAAGGATTCATCGAAAGCAGCTATGGTATCCGTATTGTGGGTATCAGGCCTTACAGGGCTGGATATATCCTTGAAACCACTACTGGGAGAAAATATATAAAGGCCTGCCAGTATACAAAGGAAAGGGTCATGTTTATACATCAGGCAAAGACCCATCTTTTGAAGAACAATTTTTATCACATTGATCCCTATTGTCTTACAGTTGGCAACCAACCATATCTGGAGGGCGATGAAAGCATTTACACCATGGTAAACCTTATTGATGGCAGGGAATGTGAATTTGATGACGACAGGGATGTTTTAAAAGCAACAGAAGCTTTAGCCCTTATGCATAAGGCAAGTCGCGGCTTTACCCAGGGAGAACCACCGCGTATTCCAAACAGCCTTGGAAAACTTCCTGTGTTTTTCAAAAAAAGGCTTGAGGATATTCGCAGGCTGCGCAGAAAAGCCGAAAAGGAGCGTAACAGTTTTGACTATTTGTTCATTGAAAACTTTGATGATTTTTATGAAACAGGACTTAAAAGCCTTGATATATTATATAGTTCAAAATACAACAAACTCGTTGAAGCAGCAAGAAAAGAGGGGATACTCTGCCACAATGATTATTCATATCAGAACATTTTAATTAAAAATGACATTGTATCAATTATCAATTTTGATTACTGCAATATTGAATTAAAAATATATGATATAGTGAACATGCTTAGAAGAAGAATGAGAAAATGCAACTGGGATATACAAAAAGCAAGAATGATCCTTGATACATACAGGAAAATTGAACCTCTCGACAAGGACGAAATTAAAGTAATGAAAAGTATGCTGCTGTTTCCGCAAAAGTTCTGGAGAGTTGTAAACCGTTATTATAACAGTAAACGAAGCTGGGCGCAAAGGAATTTTACATCCGTTTTAATGGATGTGATAAATGAAAAAGAAGCGCATATTAAGTTTATGAAAGATTTTGACAAACTGTAATCAAATAATAAAATCGCTTGTCAGGATTGCTGTACATAAGAGCAATCCTGATTTTTTATGAATATAATTTCTATATTTGGAGATAATTTAATAAGAGTAATACAGGATACCTGACTATATATTTACAAGCAACCGCAGTTTTATGCCTGTACATAAAAAATAAACAAAGGAGAAAAATGAAGAAAAACAAAAATATTTAATTAAAATTCTGTTTAATCGGATTAAACATCATCTGAAGTACTTGACACAGCCGGCAAAGACGGAGTATAATGTAGAATTTTATTGACATTTGCTTAAAATTTATGGTATAATGTCTTGGACAAAAGAAGAGGTGATTGGTATGGTAGAGAAAGGTTCTCTGGTCCAAATCAGGAAAGAGATGGAATCCTGCATCGGTAAACGAATCCAGTTGAAAGCAAACAAAGGCCGTAAAAAAACATTTGTCAGAGAAGGAATTTTGGAAAGCACATATCCGAGTATTTTTACGGTTCGCTTTGAAAATGAATTTAAAAATGTTCGCAAGGTATCATACAGTTATACCGATGTATTAACCAACACCGTTGAAATTAAAATTTGCAGCAATAACAAAATGATCGTATAGTTTCAGTTTTAGGTTGGTTTAGTCTCAATAGGATTTGTGAACCCAGTTCTTTCCAAAAGACCCGGCAATGCCGGGTCTTCGGCTTTGTTCCAAAAACTTAAATCGTGCTGAAATGCCCCCGTTATAATAAATATTTCAGAATTATCAGCAGTATAACCCCGGGAAGCCCGAGTGTTCTCACAATAAGCGCAGAAAAAATATTCAATGAAATATTAAAGTTTACATACTGCCCCAAAAAGTTCAGGACAATAATGGTAAAACCTCCGAGCAACCCATTCACCAGTAGTCTGAATGCAATTTTTAAAGGCACTCTTATAGCTTTGCCAAAGGCAAATACTATTATAATACCGGCAACCCAGGCCAGTAAAATATAAATGTTATCCATCTCCTACCTGCCGGATGATTATCCCTTACAATTGTATTCAAATCATTAAGGAATTATGAAAGAAAGCTTATGTCATTGCGCTTCATAAATATTCTGCCTGAGCCCTGTTTCCTTTGCCATCTTCAAAAGGTAATTATACCTCACCTGGCAGGCTTTTATCCTGTAAATATAATATTCAACCAGCTCCTCATTTTCGGCCTGATTAAAATTTTCAATGGCATTCAGCCATTCCTGCCGTACCTGATGAATGCTTTCAAGCAGGCTTTTTCTGTCGTCAACACTTTCTGAAAATTCTTCTTCCGCACTCCATCTGCACAGTTTTCTAAAAAGCCCCTGTTCCCTGATCTCATTATGACGGTAAGCCATATCTCCATTCATATTGAAAACTCCTTTTTGGAATATACTATGAATCCGTATATTGAAGTATAGTCTGAAAAAGGAGTATTTATACAATTTTTTAAGAAAAAATTAGAAAAAGATACGGACAATCCTGTCAATACCTGCTAAGTCCTTAAATACAGACGTATTCAGTCCATTCTCCCGGAATATATTCACAACCTGTTCTGCCTGATCCATCCCCACTTCAACAAAAGCAGCGCCTCCGGGAGCCATAAGCTTTTTTATTCTGGGAGCTAGGGAACGATAAAACTTAAGTCCGTCCCGACCTCCGTCCAGAGCCGCCAAAGGTTCATAATCCCTCACCTCGGGCATAAGCGTTTCAATTTCCTTACGGGGTATATAAGGCGGATTTGATACGATTATGTTATAGATTTCTTCATTTTCCCATTGCGTAAAGTCCGCGTTTATAAATTTAATCCTGTTATCGACATGGTATTTTTTGGCATTTATCTCCGCAACCAAAAGAGCCCTTTTAGAAATATCAAGAGCGTCAATAATGGTTTTCCCGGAATACCAGGCAATACTCACACATATAGCGCCCGAACCCGCCCCAATATCCAATACACGAACCCTGTCCCGACAGCAATTTTTTATCCATTTCAGCGCTTCGCCAACCAGTATCTCGGTTTCCGGCCTTGGTACAAGACAGTGGCGGTTTACATAAAAATTAAGTGACATAAATTCCTGACTGTTGGTTATATATTGTAATGGCATCCTCTTACTTCGTTTGTTGACCAGTGCATCAAACTCCGTCAGTTCATCATGTCCGGGACAGTGTTCAGGATGAGCATAGAGCCATGAAACATCCTTTTTCAGAACATAAGCCAATAAAACCCCGGCTTCTTTAACCGGGGATTCGATTTTATTTTCCTTCAGGATATGGGCGGCTTTTTCCATTGAGTCTTTAACTGTCAAGGCCTTCACCCTCCGTGTCAAAGCTCCTGTGCGCAGGAAAGGCATTTTCCGGATACAGGCTTTAATGCTGTTTTTCACTTTCCGAACCGTGGCCCTTTTTTTCAGGTTCATCCTCAACAATAGCCTTAAGCGCAGCCAAAGCAACCTCCAATTGCCCCTGATCCGGCGGCTGCGTTGTAATTTTCTGCATCATAAGGCCCGGGTAGCTTATGGCTCTTATAGGTTTAAAATCGGTTTTTGCCGCGAGC
Organism: Clostridiaceae bacterium; assembly: GCA_012727625.1. Taxonomy (GTDB): domain Bacteria; phylum Bacillota; class Clostridia; order DSM-8532; family DSM-8532; genus JAAYGP01. Next base: position 11,389 of record JAAYGP010000129.1, on the reverse strand, counting down.
TTAAAAACCTCATAGGCAACGCCTGCCACAAGGGGAAACATCGCAAGACGCAAAGCCATATTAACCAGGGGACTGCGCCAGCGCACAAGTGAAAAAAGAATAATACTTGTCATAACAACAACAAAAAGGTATGTGGTACCGCACCTGGGATGTAAAGTGGTATGTTTTCCGGCATTTTCCGGGGTCAATTCCTCCATGTTTTCATAGGTGTAAATTGCATTATGCTCGGCGCCATGATACTGGAAAACCCTTTCAATTTCCTTGTTTCGCGATACCAGGTAAATATATGAAAAGAATATAACAAGCCTTATAGCTCCTTCTATAAGATTAGCAGCAATTGAACCTGCAGCAGTGCTTTTATCAAAGGTGAACCAGTTGGTAATCCAGTTGGGCAACAGCATAAATATCCCTATCCCAAGTGCCAGAGCGATAGCCACGGATATATAAAGCATTGCGTGGAAAAAATTATCACCGAATATTCTTTTTAATAATTTATCTATCCGGGATTCTTCCTCTTCTTCAAATTCCGCTTCCTCGGCAGACTTCATCAGCACTTTCATGCCAACATACATGGATTCAAGCATACTGACCGCTCCGCGTATAACCGGAATTTTAAAAAGAAGGAATCTTTTTGTAAGGGGAACATAATCAACGATATCAACAACAATATTACCATCGGATTTTCGTATTGCAGTAGCCATTTTGTTGTTACCACGCATCATAACTCCCTCAATTAAGGCTTCACCACCTATATTGCATTGCCTGAGGGGTTTTTTCCAGATTTCCTTTTCCATTTAAATTCCTCTCGTTTGTTTACACGTTAATAATACACACAATATTATACATGATACGGACCGGTGTTACAAACAAAAATTCATATGCACACTCTCATCCTGTTTGCTTTTTGTTTATCAATTGTCTGAAAAAAATTCATTATTTCATGTATAAAGAACTATATAAAGGTTATACTCTTTAATGACCTCACAATACATTTTGACCCCCTTTAATCTGGCTGACGCACTTCTTTTACACGTCGGCCCTTTTTTTAAGGCGTAAATATTCGCCGTTGAAATTGTATGCGTTTTTTACGCAGGGTTATTTTCCTGATATTCTCTGATACGTTATGGCATGATGCTCTTATTTCCTAACTTATAATAAAATGTTTCTTTGATTTTGATTATATTTAAAGAACATTATCACGAGCAAGATTTTCTATAATTTTTTGTCCCTCCAAAAGCTCAAAATTATGCTTAACCCTGTTTCCTAAATAATTACCCTTTATAAGCAATATTTTCAATTGGTTGTTCTAAGTACTTAATAAATTCTGCAAACTCTATACCAGAATATATAATCTCATTATTATCTGGATTTATTTTTATATAAATTCTTTTTCTTAATTTCTTCATATAGATTTACTCCTTTTATATCAAGGCATTACAGGAATAGGCACTGGTATCGGTACAGGCGTAGGTAAAGGTTTCGCTATAGGCATAAAAGGAATTTCAGGATCAGTAACCGCATGGGTTGATGTCATTCAAGTCCGGGGTCTTTTCATTGCCGAATGCGTCATAGTCATAAGTTTTTATAACACTACCGCTGCTATTAGTTAATTGTATCACATCGCCATGGCCATTGAACAGGTAGTAGTTTACTGTTCCTGCCATATCACTGTGTATGAGGTTGATTCCCCGGGTATATTTTGCGGTTATTGTTGTTCCCGTAGGCTCTGCTGCAATATTCCAACTATCCCAGATATGACGGGTTTCTGTTCCGTTTATGACCTTTTTCGTTCTAAGCCCGTCAGCGTTATACCGGTACTCTGCAATAACACCACCGGTGATAACTTTCTTTAGCTGGTTGAATCCGTCATACTCATTGAAAGTCACATCCTGTTCAGTGCTTGTTTCAAGGGTAATTAACAAAAACCTTTCAAAACTTACAAGTGAAATAATTTGTGATCTGTGATAAAATTGTATTCGGAGTGAAACATATGAAGAAGCTTGTTATTTTTCTGATGTTAATATCCTTATTTTTGATTAACATGGAGATTGCGGCTGCAGCATCTCTTTCGGCTCTTTCGGCGCCTTCCTATGTTAATGCCTTTGTTTATAAAAGCGGAAATATTCAAATCAACTGGGACAATAATGTGCCTGATGCTACCGGGTTTACAATACAAAGAAAAACCGATGACGGTAACTATATTACCCTTGCGAATGTCTCAAGAAACACTTACAGGTATAATGACGTAAATATAACCAACGGGCATGTTTATACATACAGAGTGTATGCAACATCGGGAAGCCTGCTTGGCGAAGCCAAAGAGTCGTATCCCGTTGAGTACCTTTTCCCGTCGGTTCTGAAAGTTGAACCTGTTTCCGACTCTGAAATAAGACTGACCTGGAAATATCCATATTCAAACACTATTCCGGAAACAAATTACCAAACCATAATCGAGAGAAGAGAAGACGGCAGCAGCACATGGCTCTCCATCGGATCTGTTTCGGGAGATCAGGACACTTTCGTTGACACAGGCTTAACTGAAGCCAAACGCTACTTTTACAGGATCCGGACCATCACCACAACTTCCGCTCCATACCTGTATTATCCCAACAACAGCACGGGTTATTATGCAATAACTCTTCTGAAAGCACCAACAAATGTTAAAGCTCAAATTACGTCAACATCTAAAGTCAAGATTACCTGGGAAGATAATTCAGAAAATGAAACAGGCTATCGTATTGAAAGAAAAACAGGAAACGGAAGCTTTGTTACTTTGAAATCCTTAGCTGCCAATACCACAAGCTATGAGGATACAAGCGCAGTAAACGGCGAATTGTACACATACAGGGTAACGCCTTTCGGTAAATCGCAGAGCGGCACTTCCAGCGAAGAAGTAATAGTTCCTTTCCTTTTCCCCATATCCTTTGAAATTAAGGAAACATACAATACACAAATTACACTGTCATGGGCTTACCCGGGTTCCGGCTATATAAAGCCCGATAACAGCGTTGTTATAATTGAACGGAGAGAGTCAGGACATGATCTTTGGGAAGTTATCCATACCACAAAACCGGGCGAAACGGAATATACCGATAACGACCTTAAACCGGGCACAAGGTATTATTACAGGATTCGCTCACGTTTTGACGATGACTTTGTTACTGATTATTTCCCTACCGCAAACGGAGTATCAGAATACACAAAATTATCCCTCGACACCCACTTCTATGGCTATGCCATATCCGACAGCGAAATTCGTCTTGAATGGGACATAAACGCAATCGGAGACCGTACGGTTATTATTGAAAAGTTAAGCAGCAGCGGAGTGTTTGAAAGGCTTACATCCCTTTTACGGGTTGGTTCATATATTGACGATGTCGTGCCTGGTTCCATAAACACATACAGAATGAAAATATCGGCAGGCTATATTGATTCAGATTACACAGAGGCTGTCGATATTTCCGCCGAACGCATTAATCCGGTTAAGAATCTTTTCGTTAAAAGCGTTACACCGGAACGTGTCTTTATTACATGGGAATTTGATGATGCCACCGAAACAGGATTTGAGATCTGGCGCTTGTCTGATTCCGAGGGTATCTGGAAACATATCGCGACAACGAATCAGGGACAATATGTGTATTCCGACACTAATATTCAAAACGGTGAGACATACTCATACAGGGTGAGAGCGGTTAAAAGCCATACCGTTTTTTCAAGGTTTTTAACCACTTCTCCCATACATGTTTCATTTCCAAAGCCCGATGGCTTACTGGTTATTTCAAGGTTTGATGATGCCCTGTACCTCGGCTGGGACGATTTTTCCGATATGGAAAGGTATTATGTGGTTGAATATAAGGCAAATGTCAATGATGTGTGGCATACGCTTGATAATATTCCTCCAGACATGACCATGTACCGGTTTGTTCCAAAACCGGGCATAGATTACACTATTCGCGTACGGGCATATAATGATAATCCAATTTATGAAAGTTACAGCAATGAAGTTTTTTACTCATCCAAGATTCCGGATATTCCAACCCTCTTTGCCCCGACTATTGTCGGATCCAACAGGGTAGTAATAAAGTGGGCTGATCTCTCCGACAATGAAGATGAATTTGTTATATACAGAAAAAACAATCTCAGCCAGGAAGAGTATAAACCAATAGGCTCAGTTCCCGGAAACACTGTCGTATATTCCGATGAAACAGTCCTGCCTCAGAATTCCTATTCGTATATAGTAAGAGCAAAAAACGCGGCTGGGCTTTCATTTGAAAGCAATGAAGTGGTGGTGGAAACACCGGAGGAAAAATATTTCAGTGATGTTTCAGATTATCCCTGGGCGCTGGACGCAATATATTCACTTTCTGCCATGGGGATTGTCGATGGAGACGGAAAGGGAAATTTCAATCCTTCCGGAAGTATTACCCGGGCTGAGTTTATCAAGCTTTTGGTTGCTTCATTTTCATTTCCTGAAACACCAATAGGAAGCTTTGAGGACGTATCTGTCAACGACTGGTATCACCGTTGGGTTATGACAGCATACAGGCATGGTATTGTGGAGCCTGACGAAAACGGTATGTTTATGCCGAATATGCCCATAACAAGACAGGATATCGTTTATTACTCGGTTAAGGCAATAGAAGCCGCCGGCTATAAGCTTGAACAACCTCCCTTATATATCCTGTTCCAGTTTAAGGATTATGATCAGATTTCACCTTTTGCCCAGTCTTCCTTTGCGTCTCTTTATTATATCGGTATTATCAACGGTATAGGGAACGATAAGCTTGGCCCTCTTTACACCGCAACATGGGCTGAAGCCGCTACAATTATTTACAGAATGCTTCAGGTTTTGAAAAACACGGGCAACTGAAACGGTCTGACATGAATAATCAAACCTTTTTTCACTGCCTTTTGAGAATATAATATTAAAGAACCATGAAAACATAGATAATTATTCCGTTTACGGAACCTATTGTTGATATGATAAAAGACAATCTGATTCGATCTGTTCTTCTTTTAAGCCTTTTTAAATTTAAAATTATTGAAACCGCGCTGAATGCCAACAGAAAAACAAGAAGATGGAATACAGTATTCAGTAAACTAAAATTCCATGTCTCGCTGCGCCCGACATTGAAGAACCTGTCCAGCAGGGTTTCCGTCCGGGGGCTTGCGTACTGCCACATTATTATAATTACAAATAAAACTACCCAGGCAATAATGCTTGAAATTTCCAGCCATTGACATAGTATATCAGCTTTTATCCTGCGTTCTTCCTTAAACAAGATAGGTTTATTGCTATACATAAACATCCTCCTATTTAAAAAATTCGCAGTATACGGCTTAAAATGTTCGATCATCTGTTCATATTCCATTTTATCATAATAATGCCTGATCGAACAGGTAAATGATTACATATAAGCAAAAAGCTTTAGTTACTGATCATACCATAGCCTGGTTCTGTTGATGATTAAGTCAGATACTGTGCAGTTGCGGAAACAAGGGCTTCTGACCATACATCTCCGGGCTTTATTCCGCAAAAGCTTCCATCTGTTGCGCGATAGCTATTAATATATTGTGAGCAGCAACACACAAGTTACTGTTGATACCCCAAAATCGGGCCAGGAAGATTCCGCTGAAATCGTATTTATCCCCTGTATGTATATTAATACCATGTGCAGACTATAATTAATTTAAAGAATTTGTCCATATAGTACATTTTATTTCAATATTGTGGTAAATTATTTATAGCTTTTATATCAGCTGGATTTAAATTTGTGACAGGGGAGAATATAAAATGAACTACATAATCGATGAAATGTCTGTTGAAGCTGTTATTACAGGGTATCATAAAAACCCTCACGAAGTGCTTGGCATGCATTTGTTTAACGGAAGCGCGGTTGTTTGCGTGTATATGCCGAATGCGGCCGGAATTGAAGTTATTAATGAAACCAACGGAAAAAGCTTTCCAATGTTCAAAAAGGATGACAGGGGCATCTTTATCCGCGTTTTTGAGGACCAACCTGAAATATTTAAATATTAGCTGAGAATAACAGATAATATCTATAATGTTTTTGAAGCCTATGATCCGTATTCTTTCTGGCCGACAATCTCAGACTATGATCTTTATTTATTCAATCAGGGTAATCACCACAGGATATATGAAAAACTTGGGGCACATATAAGGGAAATAGATGGTGTCAGCGGCGTTTCCTTTTGCGTATGGGCACCGGAGGCAAAAAGGGTTAGTGTGGTGGGAGACTTCAACCAATGGGACGGCAGGCGGCATCAAATGAGAATGATGAGCAGCTCCGGCGTGTGGGAAATTTTTATTCCGGGGCTTAAAAAAAATGATATTTATAAATACGAAATTAAAACACCTTTTGATGAAATTTATCTTAAGGCGGATCCTTTCGCATTCTATGCTGAAAAGCCGTCTAAGACAGCTTCAAAGATTTATGACCTGGATAATTACGCATGGAATGACATCTCATGGATTGAAAATAGAAATAAATCCAATACCTTTGACAAACCTGTTAACATATATGAGGTTCATCTTGGTTCATGGCAGCAGGAGCCTGATCCGGATCCTGAGTCGGAAACAGGTTTCAGGCCGCTTACCTATGCTCAATTGGCAGAAAAGCTTATTCCTTATGCAAAGGAAATGGGTTACACCCATCTGGAGCTGCTTCCTGTTACAGAGCACCCCTATGATGGCTCCTGGGGGTACCAGGTTACCGGGTATTATGCTGTCACTGCCCGCTATGGAACTCCGGAAGAGTTTAAGTATTTTATAGACACCTGTCATCAGAATGGTTTGGGTGTCATTCTGGACTGGGTCCCCGCCCATTTCCCAAAGGACGGGCATGGTCTTGCCCGTTTTGACGGAACAGCTCTTTATGAACATCAGGATATACGCCAGGGTGAACATCATCAGTGGGGTACTCACATATTTAATTTTGGCCGGAATGAAGTAAGAAATTTCCTTATTTCCAATGCACTGTACTGGTTTGACATTTTTCATGTTGACGGCCTGCGGGTTGACGCTGTTGCGTTTATGCTGTACCTGGATTACTGCCGCGAAGAGGGTGAGTGGATACCCAATAAATATGGCGGGCGTGAGAACCTTGAAGCCATAGAATTTCTTCATCAGCTTAACACAACAGTTTACAGGTATCATCCAAATGTTTTGATGATTGCGGAAGAATCCACCTCCTGGCCAATGGTTACAAGACCCGTTGATATGGGAGGGCTTGGTTTTTCGCATAAATGGAATATGGGCTGGATGAACGACTTCCTGAAATATATGAGCCTTGATTTTTTATACAGGAAATATCATCAAAACCTTATAACATTTTCATTAATGTATGCCTGGTCTGAAAATTTTATCCTTGTACTGTCCCATGATGAAGTCGTGCATGGAAAATGCTCCCTTTTAAACAAAATGCCCGGAGACTACTGGCAGAAATTTGCCGGCCTTCTCACTGCTCTTGGCTTCTTTATGAGCCATCCGGGCAAGAAGCTCATATTCATGGGAGGGGAATTTGGCCAGTTTATTGAATGGAAATATAAGGAGAGCCTGGACTGGCATCTTCTTGGTTACCCCATGCATCAAAAAATGCACCGGTATGTAAAGGAGCTGAATCATCTTTATCTCAATGAGCCTGCAATGCACGAAGTGGACTTCCATTATGAAGGGTTTGAATGGATTGACTGTAACGATACCAAAAACAGCATTGTATCTTTTATACGCAAAGGGAAAGATTGGCGGGATATGTTGATATTCGTCTGCAATTTTACCCCTGCGGTTCATGAAAACTATCGTATCGGCGCACCTCTTAAAACCAGCTACACTGAGATTTTCAACAGTGACAGTGAGGAATATGGGGGAAGTAATGTTTTAAACAAAGGAATAATACAGTATGAAAAAATACCCTACCATCAGAAACCCTGCTCCATTGTGCTTAGGATTCCACCCCTTGCCTTTATTGTCCTGCGTCCTGATACCGAAAAATGGAAACAGCAAATTTGATTCTTTCATAAACTTTTACAGGCATTATTGAGTAAATAATTGTAATGTGGAGATAATATCCAATGAATGGATTTGAACGAACTATACAAGTTTCAATCCATAAAACTATACAAAAGCTGATTGGCTTTACTTAAGGAAATGAAATATTTGTGTAACTTTTGAGAATATCCACATTAATTTTGTCAATATTAAATGTGGAGGGATTAAATATGAAACTGGAACATATCTCCATATCGGTTAACCCAAATGATGAACCGGACAACGCCGTTTATATCATAAGGGCTGAGCTGAGAGGAATTCCGGAAAAACAATGGCAGGACGGGCTCAGGTTTGTCTGGCATAATTCACCTTATTATCTCTGCAACAGGAGCGAACTAACCATTGAGGGAAACAGCATTGAACTGGTTCTTGAAAACAGCGGCAATATACAGAACGCTATTGACACCTTAAGCAGCTCAATCGTAAAAGCAGGTAAAATGGTTAGAAGTACAGGCATATCTTACATTTCCAACTACAGAATGAAACAGGTAAAAGGTATTCACTAATATTAAAACAACTACACTTATGGCAAAAAATCAATCACACCATAGCTGATTGTGTCGTCATCGGCAGGAACAGGAAAGATGACAACTCTCTTAAAACGGTCAGTCTCTGCCGCGCTTTGCTGCTTAATTCCCGAAAGCATTGAAAACGGGGCATTTAAGTCTTCCAAAAAAAGTATTCCCGGCAAAGACGCCTCTTACGGCAACTCAATTACTATCTCAAACAGTTTCTTTTCCCCATAAAGCGACAGGGCTGATTTGACTATGCTTCCCTGTGCATTTTCAATCCTGTTTTCCATAAATTGATGGTCCTCCGACTTCTCTTTTACCCATCAATCTCCGATAAGCAGAAGGTGAACTTCCGGTTTTTTCTTTAAACACCCTGGCAGAATGTCCGTTATATTCCAGGTTGCATGCAGCAAAAGCCTGAGCGACGGAAAGATTGGTATCGAGCAGCTTTTCTTTCAGTTTGCTGATTTTATAGTTAATATAATACTCGCGAGGGGTTATGCCGGTATGTTTTTTAAACAGTTTGGCAAAATGAGCTTTGCTGAGATATACTTCCTTAGCTGTTTTTTACTTCATCTGTCACAGTCATAAAATTATGTTTTTATTTATGTTTTATTATATTAATTATACTACATGTTCTGAGTCATTTCCATGTTCTGATATTCTCTGAAATGAAACAAAGGCCAGAAAATCAGGACAGGTGCCGCAAAATGACTGGTGCCATACGGTAAAACCGCATGGCACCTATAGCCGTCTGAACTTCTGGTCGGGGTGAGAGGACTTGAACCCCCGGCCCCATGGTCCCAAACCACGTGCGCTACCAACTGCGCCACACCCCGACGTAAGTCGCGTTTCTTATTTTACACCATATCAAAACATTTTGCAATGGTTTCAGCAATTATTTAATTGGTGCTTTGTTCCTGTTTTACTTAACATAGTTAATTTCATACATGGTCAATATCTGCGTTTTTTCACTGAATGTATATTTATAGCTTGTAAGCCCTGAGCTGGTTTGCTTATTGATATCATCCATAATACGGCCTATGTCCAAATCCGCAATACTGAAACCCCGGAGCTTAACTGTAAGCTTTTCTTCTTTGTTTGATAATGTTGTTCTGAGCCTTTCAACAAAAGAACCATAGGAATCCGCTATCAGATTGTTTCTGACATAGTAGTTCTCCGCCTCAGAACTGCAGGACGGATAATCCTCAATGTTCCACGCATGTTCTTTTTTCATATCTTCATCGTTTAAATTAAAGTAATTATAGTTCGGAAAATTCTCACCTGTAGACACCACCGGGTCATCCCACGTTACATCCACATGATATGGATTTCCGTTTATTAACACCATGTTCCAGACATGGGGAACCCCGTCATCAGACATTCCCGAGACAAGACGGCAAGGTATGCCGGCCTTGTTTAAAAGAAGCAGCGTAAGCTCCGCATAAGCCTCACACACTGCTTTTTTGGTTTCCAGAGCGCCGAGGGTGCTTCGTGATGTTTTAGGTATTTTTTCCATGTCGTCTGTGCTGGTATCGTATTGCAGGGTATTTACAATGAAATCATGAACAGCCTTTTCTTTATCAAAGTCTGACATATCAGGAGTAATAATTGTATCCAGGATTTCATTTATCAATGCAAAAAGCCTGTTATCCTCCTCAAGGCTGTTTTCATAGTACGGGCTGTAATAGAGAATATACTCCTCCCCCTGCTGCCACAGCTCCATGGAATATCCGTTTGTGAATACTCCTGTGCTGATTTGTGCCCTTTCCGTTATGTATCCCAGGTATTTTTTCATATCACTTTCAGCCAGTGTTTTATTCAACGGAATTGTGATTTTCTTCTGGTGGCTTAGAAAGCCTTTTTCAAACATTGGAAGACAGAACAGCCATTGGTCGACAACAGGAGCGTTCTTTGCCAGCAATGTCCTGATTCCGTCACCAGGAACCAGGCCCAGATTATACAAATGAATAAGCAGGCAAGTATTATGAATTTTATGATTTTTAAACATTGCGTTCCAGGACAATTCTGAAAGATGCAATCGATTAAATGGTTCCTCCGGGCTTAAATTAACATCATCTGCCAGAAGTCCCACCTGTTTTGCTGCCTGCTCCACAGTGTTCCAGTCAAAATCTTCCCCGTTTTTATCGCTATACCCTAAAGCACGCAGTAAAAAAGTAATATATGATTTTTTATCAATTGAAAGTTCGGACCCGAAAAGGCTATTGCCAATTCCCTTTGTAAGTCCATAATGATAAAGGTATCCGACATAGGGATCCGCCCAGGATGAGACATCAGCAAAAGGGTGAGGATAGTTTTCCTCCATGGCTTCCTGTTCCGCTCCAAGAAGGCGCACCAGCATGGCCGCACCCTCCATTCTGTTTGCAGACCTGTCAAGCATTAAATCCCCTCTGTGATCGCCTCTTAGCACATTCAACGTGTTTAATGCCAGATGCGGCGTAATCTTTTCAAGATAGGCCAGATTCTTTTCACTAAGTTCATCCTGCAAATAAAGTGACGAGCGCATATCTTCCGGAAACAAATGTTCTGTTGGGTCTTTTTCTGCAGGATTGGCTCCTGTTACACTCCGGGCCATTATAAATATTATTGTTGTTATTATTACCGCGAATTTAGGCTTGAGCTTCAAAAAAACTACCCCTGTTCGTTTTTATTTGTAAAATACCGGTTGAAAAACCAACAAAGATACGAATAAATTAACCAAAAGTATTAAATATAAAGATATTCTATCATGGCTTACATAATGCGGCAATATAATAACCGGATTTGAAATATAACAGCAATATTATTC
>JAAYGP010000128.1 GCA_012727625.1 Clostridiaceae bacterium | reverse complement strand
CTGTTCCCATCCCGAACACAGAAGTTAAGCTCTCCAGTGCCGATGATACTTGGGTGGAGACGCCCTGGGAAAGCAGGTCGCTGCCGGATTTATATGAAAGCCTTATGGTTATGGCCATAAGGCTTTCACTAAAGACTGATTATATCTATGCAAAAATCAAAAGTAGTTTTAAATTGAATTCAATATAAATAGTTTTCCGCTGAATTCTATACAAGTAATTTTTCAGCCGGAGTTAAAATTTAAATTTTCATTTTGACTCCTTGCTTCTATTTATTGAAGTTTCCTTGAATTATTTATCCATCGCCGTCAGCGATTTCATTGTTATAAAAAAAAGACAGTTCAGAGACTGTAGTCTTCTTACTAAATTATAATAATGCCAAATATATCTCTTTTGGAGCTGCTGTTCGCAGATTCTGTTAGGTGATATTATGCATATAGAAAGAAACTTCAGCGGAATTAAGCTTAGAGATATATAAAGAGATGAGAGGAATGGCAAGCGACTGTTTGAGCAATAAGATCAAACAGAAAACTCAGAACAACCTAATACGGAGAAAACAGGATTCAAAATTATTGAAAAGGCATTGGCATTATTTTCGTTGTATGGAAATGGGAAAAGACATATAATTATAAACAGAAAAAACGGAAATATAAGCGTATATTTAATTAAGGTTTTATCTTATAAAAACGCTTGTTCCAATTTCTAATCATTATTTTACAGGATGGTAACTATTAATGATACACATGGAGAATTTGTGGAAGATATATAAAACCGGAGCAATATCCGTTGAAGCTCTGAGAGGCATTAGTTTCTCCGTAAGGGAAAGGGAGTTTGTCGCGGTTATGGGTCCGTCAGGCTCAGGCAAATCAACCCTTATGAATATTAATGGCTGCCTTGATAAAATGACAAGAGGCGATTAAGTACTGGATAATATCAGAATTTCCAGTTTGTCTGATTATGAGCTTGCAAAAATACGAAATAAAAAGATTGGTTTTGTGTTTCAAACATTTAATTTGCTCCCAAGAATGACTGCGTTAAAAAATGTTGAGCTGCCCATGATTTATGCCGGTGTATCACAAAAAAAACGCAGGGAGAAAGCTTTGGATGCGTTGGAAAAAGTGGATTTAATTGATAGAATGAATCACAAGCCCAGCGAACTCTCAGGAGGGCAAAGGCAACGAGTGGCCATAGCCAGAGCTCTTGTAAACAATCCCAGTCTATTGCTCGCGGATGAGCCAACCGGGAATTTGGACAGCAAATCCGGTGAAGAAATTATGGAAATATTTCAGAATCTGAATAAGGAAGGTGTTACAATAGTACTTGTTACACATGAACCTGATATCGCAAGGCATACTGAAAGGATTGTTACTTTCAGGGATGGTAGGATAATAAAGGATGAAAAGGTAGAAGACCCTTTAAATGCCAGGGATGTTTTAAATTCACTTATAAAGCAGAGCCTTATATATCAGGAAAACCTGACTTGATGGAGGTATGTAAATGGAAAGTAATTATATTGCCGCTGAAAGGGAAGAGATGAATATACCGCAGAAAATGAATGTTTTCAAAAGAATAGGGTGTTTAATTTTTTCACCGAAGAATTTGTTTCTTTATCTGAAAAACAAACCAGCAGTGTTGTTTCCGTTAATTTTGTTAAGCATAGGCACAGTTGCTGTGCAGCTATTGATGATGGAATCGTTGAAAGACACAAATATGGACACAATTTACAATGCTTTTCAGGCCTCGGGACAGAGTATGTCCCCGGAGCAAATTGAAAAATTGATAAAACCGTTTTTAATATTGACAATTGCAATATCGCCATTTTTATTCGCTGCGGGATGGGCAGTCAGAACGTTAATTTTATATGGAATTTATCGTTTTGTTGATTGTGAAAAGGGATTAAAAAAGTATTTCTCAATGACTGCGTATATTATGCTGCTGACAGTTGCCAGGGATCTTATACATGCACTGTTTTTATACTTTTTTGGCGGTAGCAGCACCACTGCGTATGTGACAAGCCTGGCATCCCTGTTGGATCCAGAAACGTCGGGAAGCTTTTTATATGGCCTGGCATCATCCCTCGAGGTGTTTAATATATGGAAGTATGTATTAATCGGAATAGGTTTTGCTTATGCAGGTAATGTGAAAAAAAAGAAATCATATGTAACGGCAGTTGTTTTATTTTTAATAACAACACTGTTTAGTGCAGGTTGGGCGGTTTTGCAGAGCCGCATTTCAGCCGGGATGCCTGGCCAATTGTAAAGGAGCCTGACAATTGCAAAAACCCCTGTGCTATATAGCAGCATTCTATTATGGTATGGGGCTAAATGACTAAGAAGGATTACGAATATTTTATGCTGCGCGATAGGTATCGCGGCTTAATAATTATATATTTCCCCTCTTAAAGGGCTTGCACTATTACCTTTCTGTTAAAGGAGTATTGTCAAATGAAAAAAGTATTAATCGGAATTGCGGTAATTGCTGTCATTGCATTACTGGTACTGCTGAATATTTATAAGAGCGCGGATGCAGATGCAGGCATATCATACGGCATTTCTTCCCGAAAGGCCACATTGGTTAAAGCCGCAACCATCGGCACAGGTGATATATATTCATACGTTACGGCTCATGGACGTGTGGAGGAAATAAACAAAGCCCAGGTCTTTTTTGACACGCCGCTCAGGGTTTTAAAGGTTTTTGTCAGTAAGAACGACTATGTGGAGCAGGGTGAAAGGCTGGTTGAACTGGATACCTCAACCCTGTCCGACGAAATGAACAGGCTGAAAATTCAGAAGGAAATACAATCGATTACACTTAAAAAGCTGGAGTCCGGTCAAAGCCTTTTATCCCTTGAAAGCTCCCTGAATTCCTCAAGGAATGCCCTGGAACGCGCTCAGGACAGTTATCAGGCAGCTCTTGACGAATACGAAAAGCAGGAAAAGCTTTATATTGCGGGAATAATTCCGAAAACCCAGCTTGATCAATACGAGAAAATGGTAAAAGATGCAAAAGCTGCTGTGGACAGTGCTCAATTAAGCTTTGAGTCGGCGGAGAAGAATTATCAGACAAGCGTGGGAAGTCACAACCTGGATATCCAGGCCCAGGTTAAAAATATCGAGCTTTTAAGCTCACAGATTTCTGATATAGAAAGAAAGCTGAAAAAAATAAAAAGCTTTGAAAAGTCTCCTATAAGCGGCTATGTTACAGACATACTTATAACCGAAGGCGGATATACAATGAGCGGACAGCCGGCTTTCACCATCATAGATATTAGTAATCTTAAGATTACAGCCACAGTAAACGAATATAATACGAAAGATCTTTCAACAGGTCAAAAGGTTAAAATTACCGGTGAAGCATTGGGAGACGGTGTTGAGCTTGAGGGCGAAATAGTATCTGTTGCTCCCTTTGCAAAGGCGGTACAGTCTACAAGCGGTATTGAAACAGTAGTTGAGGTTATTATAAAGCCACTGGACGGCGAGGGCGTTCTTAAGCCGGGTTTGAATGTGGAATGTGATATAATTACGCAGGAGAAAAAGAATGTCGTAGTCACCGAGTTTAATATATACATGGAAGACAAGGACCGGAGGCAATACGTTATGCTTATCGATCCTGAAAGCATGACTGTAAAAAAACAATACGTAACCCTCGGTATTTATTCGGATATGACGGTTGAAGTGCTTGACGGGTTAAAAGAGGGGGACATGGTAGTGATAGATCCTCAACCCAGTCTCAGTGATGGAGAAAAAATAAGAATAGCGGAGTAATAGTATGATATTCCTGGAATTGTTCAAACAAGCCTTTGACAGCCTAAGGGCAAATAAACTGAGATCTTTTCTTACTATGCTTGGTATTGTTATGGGTGTTTTTTCAGTAATAGCTATTATGGCTTTGGGAAACGCCACAGAGAGCTATATTACAAGCGAATTTGAAAAAATCGGAGCCAATACCTTTACCAAATATAACAAGGGAGACGATATTACAAGAGACGAATGGCTCACTCTTGACGATATAAACGCACTAATTGCGAATATTCCCGAAATCAGGAATATTGCCACCATAAGCCAGTATGGCGGGCAAATCAGAATGGATTCCAAAACACAGAGGGCTTTTATAAGCGCTGTTACATCCCAGTACAAAAATTTCGCTGTAATAGAAATGGCAGCGGGCAGGTTCATTAATAATTTTGACGATACCGCCAGAGCCAAAGTGATAGTTGTGGATGAAACTTTCGCGAAACGGTACTATAATAAGGTTGACATAGTGGGGGAAACCATTAACATCAGGATTGGGCAGTATAATATAAAGGCAAAAATCATCGGAGTCGTAAGTTCTGAAGATGCTTTTATAAGTGAGTTCGCAGGCGAGCAGATTCCTGTAATAGTCTATATGCCCATAAGAACTATACAGTCAGTAACAAATCAAACAAGGCTGGGTTCCATTATGTATTCCCTCGAAAAGGATGCCGATGTCAGGCTTGTGAATAATAAGATTATTGGTTTGCTTGAGAGAATGCACCGAAAGAAGGATATTTACTATATTCAGTCAATGCAGGACATACAAAAGATGTTCACAGATGTTATAGGCGTAATTACAGCTGTTCTTCTTGTTATAGCGGTGATTACGCTGATAGTGGGAGGTATAGGAATTATAAATATACTTCTTGTGTCTGTAACGGAACGCATACGGGAAATAGGAATAAGAAAGGCTCTGGGTGCGTTAAAGAGGGATATTGTTGTCCAGTTCCTGCTGGAATCAATTTTAATGACCGGATTTGCCGGTATGATAGGTATTATTCTGGGAATTACTGCGGGTAACCTTATTTCCGCGTGGATAAAAATACCGCCGGCTGTTGACATAAAAACAGTTATTGCGTCATTTTCAATGTCGGTAATATTAGGGCTTGTTTTTGGAGTTTATCCTGCGAAAAAGGCAGCAGACCTGGATCCTATTGAAGCCCTGCGCTACGAATAACGCGCGGGTCGCTTTTTATCCCGGTCCGATTCAGTTACTGCCTGTATTTCCGTAAAATATTGTGCAATAATAAAGAACGGCATTCCGCTGAAGTTTCTTTCTATTGCACAATATCTTTTAACAGAACCTGTGAACATTAACCGCCATTGCTCAATATCCGGGGCGGCTTTGGCAGAACCTGCATCAGGTCAGGGTGTGATCAGTATCGGATATAACCCGTGACAGTAACATCCGATTACGCGCCCCTGTACTGAAAAACAAATAAATGATATAATGAGTATTAAAATCTGATATAATAATAACTAACTTCCCATTGTTAATTTGCTAGCGGCACATGAAGCTTTTGTGCGTTTATTTTAAGCGTTATTTCTGACTTTTTCCGGCCGGGGGCCAAATCCCTCCCGCGTGGAGAGCACACCACAGGGAAAGCGCAATATCTTGTAAAAATAGCCCTTTATATTATAGGGCAGAATAATATATAGCAGATTCAAGGGTTTTATGGAGTTTAACCAGGATTACTGAAGTAAAAAATAATAAAAAGCAGGTGTTTATGATGAAAAGGAAAATACTCATTGTGGATGATGAAAAAAACATAGTGGATATACTTAAGTTCAATTTAAAAAAAGAGGGTTTTGACACGGTTGAGGCATATGACGGCAAACAGGCTTTGGAAATGGTCGAAAGCGAGAAGCCGGACTTAATACTATTGGACATAATGCTTCCTGAATATGATGGGTTTACGGTCTGTAAAAAAATACGGCAAACCCTGAATACCCCCATACTTATGCTGACTGCGAGAGAGGAAGAAGTAGACAAGGTTTTAGGTCTTGAACTTGGCGCGGATGATTACATCACAAAGCCTTTTAGCCCAAGGGAGCTTATGGCCAGAGTGAAAGCCAATTTGCGCCGGGTGGTGGAGGATACGCAAAAGGTTCAAAGCGAAATATTGGTACGCGGTGATTTTACTATTGATATAAACCGTTACGAGGTAAAGCGCGGGGATGAAATCATAGAATTGACCCTGAGGGAATTTGAGCTGGTCAAATTTTTGGCAATGCAGCAAGGACAGATTTTCTCCAGGGAAAGTCTTCTGGAGAAAGTCTGGGGATATGAGTATTATGGAGATGTGCGGACAGTTGATGTTACCGTCAGAAGACTCAGGGAGAAGCTTGAAAGGATACCGGGTAAACCCGAATATATACTGACAAAACGTGGAGTTGGCTATTACTTTAATCCTTCGCTGGACTAAGCGGCTGTTATGTCTGAACCTTATCATGGTATTCCCGGAGACACTTAATGCAATAATCATAAGAATCTGCGTTATGCCGGGTTTTAAATGTCGGGAAATAACAAAGCTGCTTCATCCGTTTGGCTGAAAGCCGCTGCAAGAACTATGGTTCAGACGTTGCGTCAAGCGGCCTGAAACAATGGCACTCTGTGATACTTGGATTATCGGCCGGGAAAATATGCACCTGGTGATGTCGTGGACATTTACAACAACCGATACCGGGAGTGCGCTTGAAAAGTCGAATGTTTCAGTTCAGTTTTTGCGTAAATCCTGCAAAAAGCAGCGTATATCCGTATATTTAATGCTTTTGTTTAATCGGGCAAAAACGGGCGGAAATAAACGCAGGTGACTTTTCGAGTGCACTCCTGGTTTGGGCGGGGGATAAAATGTTTTCAAAAAGCCTGCAGTGGAGACTTGTTATAATAATTGTCACCATAACATTTGTGTTAATGTCTGTAATTTGGGTCTTCCTTAATTACAAAGTGGAAGACATATTTTATTATGAGTTTAAAACTACTATATTAAATAATTATTCAATCCTGGGCATTAATGAATCAATGAGTGAGACAGAGCTTGAATGGAGACTCATGGATGATCCGAATATATTAAGCCAGTTAACAGGATTTGATAAAAGCTATACCATTATAAACGGCAGCACCCTGGAGATAATTTATTCTTCCGATGTATTATACGAAGAAAACAAGGTTAATTTCAGAAACGAGATATTCAAATCCCAAAATCTGATTAATGTTATAAACGGGGCAATGACAGGAGAGGAGAAATATCTGACCAAGTCTTCCGACGGGGATTTCTATGATTATGTAAAACGGCAGCCTCTGGCTGACGGCGATTATATCCTGTTTTTTAAATATAATCGCACCAGAGCTTTGTCAATAATCAAGGAATTCAACCATATAATCCTCACCGGCACCATTATTGCGGTTGTGTTTACAATAGTCATTGGTTTTTTGCTTGCGAAAACCATCACAAAGCCCATTGTGGATATTATGCACAAAGCGGAAAATATAACTTCAGGAGACTTCGGACAGGTTCTGGAGGTTAAGTCAGATGACGAGATTGGGAAATTAACAAAAACATTCAACTATATGTCAAGCCAGCTTAAAAGAATGCTGGCTGAGATCTCCAGCGAAAAAAACAAGTTTGAACGTATTCTTAACTTTATGACTGACGGAATTCTCGCATTTAATACGGAAGGGCAGATAATTCATATCAATACGGCAGCCCGAAGCCTGTTTGATCTGAATGAGGGCGATCAGACATTTGCAGGAATCATGGAAAAGCTGGGATTGAGATATACCCTGCAGGATCTTTTAAGCAGGAAGAATCTGGCGGGCATAAGCGATAATGTTGAAATCAAAAACCGGTTCTTTAAAATATATTTTGCCACCTTTTCTGATAATGATAACGTTATATCCGGTATTATAGCAGTTTTACAGGACTATACCGAAGAAAAAAAGCTCGACAACATGCGAAAGGAATTTGTTGCCAATGTATCTCATGAACTGAAAACCCCGCTGACCTCGATAAAAAGTTACACTGAGACACTGCTTGACGGGGCTTTTGAGGATGCTGTGATTACAAGAAACTTTTTAAAGGTTATATATGCCGAGTCCGACAGGATGGATCGCCTTGTTAAGGACCTGCTTCTTCTGTCCAAGCATGACAGCGGGATCAGGCTGAATCTTAAAAGACTGTCGCTTCCTGTTCTTACAAAAAGCGTAATAGAACGCATGCGAATATCCGCGGAAGAAAAGAAGCAGAGTTTTAATATCATTATAGAGGACGAAGATGCCTGTATCCTTGGCGACAGGGATCGCCTTGAGCAGCTGTTGTTCAATATTATTGGAAACGCTATAAAATACACACCCGAAGAAGGCTCTATTACTATAATTGTAGGTACCGATGATAAAAATGCGTATGCCAGAGTTATCGATACGGGCATAGGCATTCCTGAAAAGGATATTGACAGGATTTTTGAAAGGTTTTATCGCGTTGATAAAGCCCGTTCAAGGCAAATGGGCGGCACCGGTCTTGGGCTGTCAATTGCGCAGGAGATAGCGAAAACCCATGGTGGATCAATACACGCAAAAAGCGAACTGAATAAAGGAACTGAGATCCTGGTTCTGCTGCCCAGAAACCGGGATGATCAGGAGGATGATTATTCTGATTTGCAATACGAGGATGAGTATTTCCCGGATAATTTTTTGTGATATTAATCATCAAAGGCTACTGTCATCCTGTCATTACCACCATGGATATTAAGGTAATTTTGTGGTATAATATTCATAGGTGAAACTCAGTAACCGGAATAGTTACTGTTCACAGGTTCTGCCAAAAGATATTGTGCAATAAGAGGAAGTTTTGGCAGAATGAAGCACAGAACCGAAGATCAGAGCCGGGAAAAGCAGGTCTACTGCTAACCGGAATAATATAGTAACTGCATTTTAAAAACACAGTAATGGAATTGTAATAAACAATATAGTATAATGTAAACAGGAATATTGTGGTGGGGCGCGTTGTTTTCATTATGTGATGACAAGTTCCGCCAGGAGGGTTTTATGGCTAAAAAGTTATTTTTTATGCTGTTAGTCATTGGTTTAATAGCTGGCGGCGCAGTGGTTTCCATGGCCACTGGCGATAAGGGTGTTAATTTCGACGGTGCATTGGCTGAAATTACGCTCAATGGCACTTTGGTTCCCGGTGTGAGTGTTGAGGACGTGCAGTACATAGAAGATGATATACAGGAAGAAGAATATATTTATAAAAAAATGATTGAGGAATATGATTCTTTGTTCTTCGATAAAAACATTCAGACAGATAAAGTGTATATCAAGGATATTGTAATTAAAAAGAGCGATTCGAAAAAAGATGTAATTCAGGACTATGATCTTCTGGTTACGCTTGATGACAGTGTTAATCTTGAATACGGTGATTTCATCATTGTAATGGCTTTTGTTGAAAAAGACGGCGGCTATGAGCTTTTGGGTACTCCAATCAAGGTTTTCATTAAATATCCAAAGCCATACAAATTTGAACTTCCTTTTGTCGGTGAAGAACAACCGAACCGCATTCGCATTATTGCGTTTCCAAAAAGCAGTTACGATCAATTTACTCTTGAGGATAATTTTCAGGTAGAACATAAGGAGGTTATTATTCGCGAACCCAAACAAAGCTTCAGCATAAGGAGTAGTCTCATTAATACCAGGGAGTCATTTAATTTTGTAAAAAGCTGGGAAATAATTTAAGGTAAACAGGGATAAAGCATGCGGGTATCCAATGTGGAATATAAAAAATCAATACTAATGATCTTTCTCCTGTTATTATGTGTGTTTCAGATGGGAATTCTGTGGAGCGAAAAAAATCCGGGAATTCCTTTTCCATTTATAAACCAGTTAAGTTTTTGGAAAAACAATGAAGAACACAACATAGATGAGGTGAAAAATAATTACTACAGTGCCAATGCGATTATACTCTCCGACGGCAAGGAGGATTTATGCTGGCCTCTTGAACCGAGCCATAATTTATACCGATCAATATGGAAAGACTTGCAAAACAATTATCTGCGTCAGATAATTGAGAAAAAACCGGAACTGACGTCCGGTGAAAAACTATATGAGCATGATTGGTACTCATTAATTAAAATGAAGTGCATTATTGTAGAATTTAAAAATCCGTTGCCAAAGGGTGCAATTAAATGGCTTACAGGCGCAAAGGACGCATCTGCATCGCCATTGAAAGAAATTTATAAAATCGCAATAGTTCCATACGAAAGCATTAATAATACTGAAAATACATTATATGTTTATGACGGGGTTAATATATATAAATATCTTGTTAACATAGGTTCCGGCGACATGAAAAAGTCGGATTATATCAAAGCGATTGAAACCATAGAGGACAATGACAATGTTTTTCCCATGAACAGACTTTCATCCTATTACCCAAGTATAAAAAATCCCGAATTGCTTGTCAGAATGGATTACAGCGAGAAGAGAATCTGGGATCTGCTTCTTAAAACTCCCAATGAAATTGATTTTAATGATGAAAATGTAGATATGATTGAAGAGTATCTCCGTGAGGATCACAGGGGATCAATGATCACAAAATTCAGTGAGGACGGCACAAATCTCATTTTTTCGGACGAGCAGCAGGTTTATAGATATTACTTTAATGGGTTTTTTGATTATCAGTACCGGAACAAAAATAACGGGGATAAAGGTCTGGTTGAGGAAGCCCTGGAGAAGGCCCTCATCTTTATAGAAAACAGAAGAAAAAAATTAATTGACGGTGTTGAAATCCATTTGAATAAAATAAATGAAAAACCCTACTATTACGAGTTCATTTTTGATTACGTGTTCGAAGGCATGGAAGTAAAAATACAGGACAGAAGGAATCAAAACGTACAGTCTGCCATTACCATTTGTGCCAACAGGGATAGGGTTGTCGATGTAAAATGGTATATAAAAACATTTGCCTATAATGATTATTATGATTTTTACAGTCTCAATTTTTATGATTTTTTTGAAAAGCAATTAATCGCGGAATATCCTGAATATGCAATTGTTCCCGTCTTTAATGACATATCCGTCATATATATTTGCCCTGAAAACGGCATGCGGGCAGAGCCCTATTGGCGGGTGGATATCAATTCAAAGCCGATATACCTGAAGATGCGAGGAAAAGGAGAATAACATGGATTGGGCCAGGGCAAAGAATATTATATTGATTTTGCTGGTTTTGTTAAATATATTTCTTTTTATTAACGTAATGAATGTAAAGAGTTCCTTTACTGTGACAAAGCAATACCAAAAAAATGTAAAACAGGCTTTGGAATCGTCAGGCGTCATTGTCGCAGGAAATATACCAGACTATAACGGGCAACTGGGCCGTATCAGCTATATAGAGAAAGAATCAGAGGAATTTCAGGAGGTTGTGAAAAAACTGACCGGTTTGGATTATACCGATGCATCAGGCTCTGAAGAACCCTATTGGGAAAATGAAAGAAAAAGGCTTCAGTTTTTGGGTAATGTTTTTGTTTACACAGACAAAACCGGAGCGGACATTTTTAACATTGAAGATGAAAAAAAGCTGAATAAACAAATCATTAAATGGATCAGGGCAAAGGGTCTGTCAAACAGAAATTTTACTAAAAAGAGCATTGTTGAAAACGGAAATATTGTCACGGCGGAATATATCCAGCAATACAGCAAATTACCCCTGTTCAGCAATAAGCTTATTTTTACCATTGAGGACAGTAAACTTACAAGGGTTGACGGCAGCATGAGAATATTCTATGATTTAAAGCACAGTAAACAGAAAGATGAAATCATCTCTCCGAATATTGTTCTGTTAACAAGCCGGGATAAAGTACAGGGAGTTATAAATTCAATTGTTTTAGGATATTTGAGACCAAAAAATGAGGAACTTTATGACGTTCCGGTCTGGCAGGTAATTTTGCACTCCGGAAACGAACTGTTTTTCAATGCTTATACAGGAGAATATGTTAATTTATCCCACTGAATAAAATTGAAAAAAGATCCGATATTGTTGTATGAAAGCAAATTTTGTAATCCATATTTAAAATGTGAATTTACTGCTGTTATGTTAAGAGTGCTATGTATAGCAAAAAAATAACCGGGTATTGGTTTTTTTGAATAAAGTGTTATAATGGTTTTGGTATAATTATTGGAGTTATGATTTGTAATAACAGGCTTAATAATCGTCATACCTTTCAACTTGATAAAAACTGTTCTGCAAACAGGAAAGTTGGTGTTTTGTATTGGAAAAACTGGTTATTCGAGGCCAGAAGCGTTTAAAAGGGGAAGTAACCGTAAGTGGTGCTAAAAATGCGGCTGTTGCAATTCTACCCGCAACCATACTATCCGACAGGGAATGTGTTATAGAGAATGTACCTGACATATTGGATATTACCATCCTTAAAAATATATTGACTCAGCTGGGAGCAAAAATTGAGAATATAAATGATTTTTCAGTTCAGATTGATACTTCAGGTATTAACTCATATATAGCGACCGACAAACAACTTGGCAGACTAAGGGCTTCTTATTATCTTATGGGGGCACTTCTTGGCAGGTTCAGAAAGGCGGTTGTGTCTTTTCCGGGCGGCTGTGATTTTGGAGTTCGCCCGATAGATCAGCATATTAAGGGTTTTGAGGCTTTGGG
>JAAYGP010000127.1 GCA_012727625.1 Clostridiaceae bacterium | reverse complement strand
TGAGGGTGTAGACGGCGGGAAAGTGGATTATAATGATCCGAAATATCAATCCGTAATTACAACAGCAACCAGGGGCCAGCAACGCCTTTTGTGCATTTTATTGGATTCCCCGGCTGAAAGCATGTATACAGACAGCATGAAGCTCCTTGACCACGGGTTCAATAATTTCAGAATAAGCATACTTGTTTCAAAGGATCAGCCCTTGATCGACCTTAAAATAGAAGGGCATGACATATCCCTTGTTGCCGGAAGTGACGTTTATTACACCCATCCCATAGGTGTAAACTGCATCCAGGGAAATCATTTTGACCCTTTGACATCTGCCCATAAACTGCCATTATACAGAAACACACTGATGGGCACCATAAAATTCACTCTCACAGATGGTACTGTTATCGCCGTTGATTTGTTTCCTGACAGGGAAATACTACCTGAATTAACCCTTTTTGAGAAAGTAAAGAAACGGTTATACGAATACAAAGAGTTGCTGTATATTATTATAATCTTAAGTGTTATTGAAGTTTTGCTTCTGTTAATTAATGTGTTCAAGTGGATTTCAAGGCGTTTTTCCGGTTCAGGCGGAACCTGAACAAGTATCATCAGGTTTCACTTTAACAGCCGGGTAACCGGCTATCTGCTTTTTCTCATCTTAAGGCCGCAAACCGGCCAAAGTTTTTTCAATGAAACAATATTTTCTGACATCCTCTCCGCCCTGATTAGTCCGCCTTATATCTCTCCTCTCAGGAAAGGAGTCCTGCAGCGTATCCGATATAATCTGAACAAAGACAGCCAGGTATTATAAGGTTCCCTGGCTGTCATTTTTCCGAATCCTAAGATTCCTTTCCTGACATGAAAGTAAGGTAAGAGCTTATAAATTCGTCAATACCACCATCCATTACCTTGTTAACATTACCCTCTTCATATCCGGTACGGTGATCCTTAACAAGGGTGTATGGGCAAAACACATATGATCGTATTTGGCTTCCCCATGCTATATCCATTTGCTCACCTTTCAGGTCGTTTATCTTTTTCTGCTGTTCCTGCTCTTTTAGTTGCAAAAGCTTTGCATACAGCATTTTCATGGCGGTTTCCCTGTTCTGATGCTGGGATCTCTCTGACTGACATGCAACAACAATACCTGTGGGAATGTGAGTGATCCTGACAGCAGACGAGGTTTTGTTAACATGCTGCCCTCCCGCGCCACTGGAACGGTAAGTATCGATCTTTAAATCGTCCGGATCTATCTCAATTTTTATGTTTTCGTCCATAACCGGCATAACTTCCATTGAGGCAAATGATGTGTGGCGACGACCTGACGCGTCTAAGTGCGAAATACGAACAAGGCGGTGAACCCCCTTTTCAGATTTAAGAAAACCATATGCATTCTCGCCCGTAACCTCAACCGTTACACTTTTAATCCCTGCTTCATCACCCTCCAGCAAGTCAAGTATCCGTGTTTGAAACATATTGTTCTCAGCCCATCGGGTATACATACGCAAAAGCATCTGCACCCAGTCCATGGCTTCAGTTCCGCCTGCGCCGGCGTGCAAAGTGAAAATTGCGTCGTTTTTATCATATTGCCCTTTTAACAGAGTTTGAAGCTTAAATTTTTCAAACTTTTTACTTAAGCTATCATAGATTTCCTGTATTTCCCCAATCAGGCCTTCATCCTTTTCTTCCAGCCCTATCTGAATAAGTGTTATAAGATCCTCACTGTCATTCTTAAGCTTTTCAATCATATCAAGCTTATTTCGAAGACTTTTACTTCTTTGCAGGATTCGCTGTGAATTTTCGTAATCGTCCCAGAAACCTGGTTCCTGAGCTTTTTGATCAAGCTCTGCAAGCTCTTTTTCCATGCCCGGCACGTCAAAGTGAATCCCTCAATTCAGCGATATTTTCATGGAGTACTTTTACCTGGGGCTTAAGCTGTTCCAGCAAAATTAAACTCAATATTCTCATTCCTTTCACGTTGTAACCAAATAATTATTGTTTTATTTCAATACAAACAAAACCAATTATATCATGAATCCGTTAAAAGCGTCAGCTTTTAAATCTTACCCTGCCCTCCGTCCTTCAATAATACGAGAATCATAGTTTTTCAAACCTTTCAACATTGAACACAAACAGTGTGGCTCCGCCAACAGTAACTTCCATTGGAAAAGCAGATCCCATAACACCCATGCCTCCGGACATTTCCAGGTTGGGTATTGCTTTTTTTCTTATCTTACATTTATTTCGCAATATTTCAATTGCCTCGTCCAACCTGTTTTCATCAGTTCCTATCATAATGGTGGTGTTGCCGGATCTTAAAAATCCTCCTGTTGAGCATAGCCGTGTTACACCAAACCCCGCTCTGGACAGTTCACTGATTACCGGGTTGCTGTCTTCATCGCTTATTACAGCCATAATCATCTTCATACTGCATAACCTCCTTTACAAAAAATAAAAATAAAATCATATCATCTACTTTTATTCTATTATACTTTTTAACCAAATGGAAGATACTATCCTTTTGCTCCTGAAATGTAAAAGCTCCTCTGTTACTGTTCGCATTCCGATTCAATTACAGATCAGGTCAGATTTTGTGCAATAGCGGAAACAAGAGCTT
>JAAYGP010000126.1 GCA_012727625.1 Clostridiaceae bacterium | reverse complement strand
TATCTCTTTGCCACTCATACAACGATACTCCTCTTTTTTATATTCTAACTTTTCCCCCATTTGACACCTGAATTTTGAGTTTTTATAATTTATGCACTTTCTCAGGTTTTATTCTATTAATAATACAGTTTAAAATAAAATATAACCATATCAACTAAAAAGTATGACGTAAAAACAACAAGAGGAAATCAATACCGTCATACATTAGGTTACATTATAAATCAGCAGCATACGAATGTCAACAGGATGCAGAAATTACGATATCCGGCTTGAAATAATGATTACTGTTCACACCCTGATTCAGTTACTTAACTGATCAGATATTGTGCAATAACGGAAACAGGAGCTTCATTCCGCTAAAGTTTCCTTCCATCGCACAATATCTGTAAAGTAAAGATTTATGAATAATGTCACCATAATTGCAGAACCCCCACTTTCAGGAGTGAGGGTTTCATATCAGCTGTTTCATGCCACAATATCAAACTCCGCCAAACTGATTCATTCCTGTTCCGGAGGAAGTAATACTGAATTTATGTGTGCATATTCAGAAGCTGATATTTCAATATTGTTTCCGGTAACATTCTCTAAAATGCTATTTTTTCCGTTTACAAAAAGGTCTGATATTTTGTAATTGGCCGAACCATCGTCGCCCCTGCCCGTATTTATTTTTAATGTATCGAAGGTGACGTTTTTAAGTGTGGTATTATTGGCATTCATGGCAAGAGCGCCCACCGTTACCGGTATGCCCGGCTGTACATTTATATTAATTGTGTAATTTTCAAATGTAAGGTCCTCAATATAGGCACCGTCAAGGGAGTTAAACAAAGCGGCGGATTTGCTGGTATCGGTGTCCAGTTTTCTGCTTGCATCATTAATTGTAATATTTTTTAGCTTGAACCCGTTACCATAAATCTTTCCGCTGAAGCTGCCGGCCATTTCCATGGATATACCCTTGAAATCTATGTCATTTAAAAGTATATAGCCATCAACCGGGTTTCCTGAAGAATCAAGTCCTGAAAATCCGTATTTCCCGGAGCTATTCAGCTTTTCAGCGCTGTCTGCGCGAATGTATCTGCCTTCCACATATTTAAGGTAGATAGTTCTTTCTGCTGTATTTTTCATGTAATTTTGAATATATTCTTCGATTATCTCATCCTTCCGAGCGCGAATCTTCTGCCTGACTGACTTATCATCAGTCACAATCTCATATCCAAGCTTATTTATAAACAAATCAGAGGTATCTTCCTGGATTCTCTCATCATCATCTTCAGTCACTTCTTCGTAAACAACTTCCCTGAAATATTCAGGAAACTCTTTGTATAACTGATCATATAATTCTTTGTTGGTCGGGAGCAGATCGGCATGCATATAATCCGAGAAGTCATATGGCATAGTACACTCCTTGTCGGAAAAATAACCATAAAAGGTATAACCATCTTTAGCAATAAGATTCTCTATTGCACCTGATAATTTCTGTATTGGTGAATCATAGGTTATGTTTTTTGAAAACTTTACCTCTCCTGTTGAAGCATCAACATAAGAAACTTTTCCCTGGGGTATCCACCTGGCATATAATGTTAAGTTGCCCTGTACCCTGTCTTCATCAAAGTCCCATCTGTCTTCCGCCTTAAAAGAATAGCCTGTTGTATTTCCATCATTGTCAACAATATCTTCCTTTGCTGTGTACCATCCGGTCAATATATATCCATCATTAACAGGTTCAATTAGCATACTGGTCGTCCCTGACGGCTTAAACAGGTATGAATTCTTCATATAATATGTTTCACGAATCTCCCTTGAATTTACTGTCCCGCCAAGGGCATCGTATATTACAACACAGTCATAGTGCCAATCAGCCGGATTAACAGCTTTGCCCCTGTTTGAGCAGGCAGCAATGAACGGAATTGCTATGAGCAGAAAACAAATAAAAACAACACGATGAAAACTCTTTATCTTTAACATGACTGATATATTTCCTCCTAACCGGTATTGTTTCGCATATCAAACATCCAAGGCAATAATAAATACAATTAAATAAAACCTCTTCACCACCAGCCCGGGGAGCATAAATCTCCGGAACCTCAATAAAACAGTTCGTATTTATTTAAACCATATCTTAATACAAAACAAAATAAACAATGCGAATAATCCAAAAAAAACAACTCCAAAAATTATATACGAAGCGGCGACTCCCTGCATTATTGTTCGCCGTTCTTCTTTTGTAAGTTTAATATCATCTGTTTTATCGTTTTTTCGCCAGGATTGGACAGAAGATTTCCGCCTGAAAATAGAGCCAGGCATTCCGTCAATACTCATGTCCGCAATTATCCTGCCGTCATCATAAAAATCCTGTTTTTCCCTTTTATCTTCGGCCATGGCCATCACTCCTGTATTACCGAAAAAATTCGCTGAATCCGGCTTTTTAACTTTGGTTGTATAAATGGCATGCAACCATATGCCCTTTCTCGATTTCCTTTAATTCAGGGGCTTTTTCCGAGCAGATCTCCATGCAGTCCTGGCATCTTGTACGGAATTTGCAACCAGAGGGAGGATTTATAGGGCTTGGAATTTCCCCTTTAAGAATTATGCGGTTCATTTTCACATCCGGATCAGACACAGGAACAGCGGACAGCAATGCTTTAGTATATGGATGCAGGGGATTTGAAAATACAAGTTTTTTGTCCCCCATCTCCATCATGCTGCCAAGATACATAACGCCGATAGTGTCTGATATATGTTCCACAACCGAAAGATCATGGGATATAAATAAATAGGTATATCCAAACTGCTCCTGCAGATCCATCATCAAATTAATTATTTGTGACTGAATGGAAACGTCAAGAGCGCTTACCGGCTCATCACAGATAATAAACTTGGGATTTAATGCAACCGCCCTGGCAATGCTTATTCTCTGTCTCTGCCCGCCGGAAAATTCGTGGGGATACCGGTAGAAATATTGGGGCTGAAGGCCGCAATCCTTCATGACTTTCAAAATGTATGCCCTGTATTGCGACTTTGGTACTATGTTATGCTCCTTAATCGCTTCCCCGATTATCTCTCCAACCGGAAGGCGGGGCGAAAGACTGGAATATGGATCCTGAAATATCATCTGCAACTGCGGACGCAGTTTTCTTAATTCCCTGGGGGCTAATTTTGACAAGTCCTTTCCGTCAAACATTACCTGGCCCGATGTCACCTCATGAAGCCTTAATATTGTGCGCCCTATAGTAGTTTTCCCGCATCCTGATTCACCAACAAGCCCCATTGTGGTTCCTCGTTTTATTGTAAAGGAAACACCGTCAACAGCTTTGACAAAGACCTTTTTTTTCCCTAACGAGAACTTCGATACAGGATAATACTTTTTCAGGTTTTTTACAACTAATATATTGTCATTCATGTCCTTTACATCATTTACCATAACATCCATTAAATCTCCTTCATCTATATCATAAACAAATTCCGCATATTCCGCCTTTATATTAAAAAATACCATACACGGAACTAAAGATTACTTTCATCATACAGGTAGCAGGATGCGTAGTGTGTAGGTGAAAACTGCAGCATCTCCGGATAAGCCTTCGAGCATATTTCCATGCTATGGTCACATCTATTGTAAAAATAACAGAAATCGGGCATGTTTATGGGATTGGGCACCTGTCCCTTAATACTGTACAAACGTTTCCCCTGTGTTGCTTTTCCAGGCTTTGATTTCATCAATCCTATGGTGTAAGGATGCTTCGGATTATGAAATATTTCCCTTACCGTGCCTTTTTCGATAATCCTGCCTGCATACATGACCACCACATAATCGGCCATTTCGGCAATAACTCCCAGGTCATGGGTTATTAGCATAATGCTTCCGTTTATCTGGTTTTTAATACTCCGCAAAAGATCCAGTATCTGCGCCTGTATTGTAACATCCAATGCAGTTGTAGGCTCGTCCGCGATGATTAACCTGGGATTGCAGGACAAGGCCATTGCAATCAGCACACGCTGCCGCATACCACC
>JAAYGP010000125.1 GCA_012727625.1 Clostridiaceae bacterium | reverse complement strand
GGAATGAGCTTAAGTATTACCAGGTTATGTTCTTCAATTCTTCCTCAGCGTTTTCAATGGTAATGAAACGGTTATTGGAAGGAATATATTTCTCCACGGATTCCTTTGAAACAAGTACCTTGTATGCAATTTCCACAGCCTGGGCCCCGAGATAAGGCGTGGATTCATAGATACATCCTATTCTGCCTGCAGCAACCTCAGATACCCCTTCCATGTTAGCGTCTCCAATTGAGCAGACAACAATGTCCTTGCCCGGTTCAATACCAAGCCCGTCAAGAGCTTGTAATATACCCATCGCCATTTCATCGTTCTGTGTGACAATTATGTCAATGCCGTCCTTGCCATATGTTTGTATAAGGTTTTCGGTTACGGTCTGTGCCTTGGAACGCATATTGTCGGCACTCTGGTTTGCAATAATCGGATACTTGCTGTTTCCGCCAATTATATTAGCCAAACCCCGTGACCTTTCTATCTGGCCGGTTGAACCCGGAGTTCCGGTAATTTCAACTATCTTCGCACCGTCGGGGAAGTTTTCCATAATCCACTTGCCCACCATTTCACCGCCTGCGACATTATCAGTCATAATTGCGGTAACATATAAACTGGTGTCCCGAACTTTACGGTCAATGCATATAATGGGAACACCGGCTTTCTGGCATTGCTCGAATGCAGGAATCAATCCCTCTTCCTCTTTTGGTTTAATCACAAGCAAATCAATATCCTGTGCAAGCAAATCCTCAACGTTGGCTATTTGTGTTGCTGTGTCATTATTCCCTTCATTCCAGACAACTTCAGCTCCTATTGCTTCAAATGCTGCAACTATATCCTGTGTGTTGGTTACATTCCATGCATTGGTATAGTGAGCTGCTGCGACTCCGATTTTGAAACCTTTACCCCATAATTCCTTGTCTGATGCTCCGCTGGTGGTTTCGCCCGATTTGGCAGTACCACTTGTACTTTTCGTGTCTGATGTTTCATTTGTCTCACAAGCAGCCATAGAGATTGTTAAACAAAGGATAAGAAGAAGTGCAAATACTTTTTTCATACTATTGAATTCCCCCCTATGAATGCATTCTTTAACAGGTAAGTTCCTGTAAAAGAATCATAATAATGTGTTTTATTTTGTGATATATCACATCCTTAAAGATAATATATTATAATTCTACAATTTTGTCAACTGTAATTTGTATCTGTTTATTGATTTTTAATAAATTTCATAGTGTTCATTATATTATTTATTCAAAAACTACAAAAAAATAAGCTATGTAATATATTAGAATACGTAATTCATTAAGAAATTTATGCTTTTACTTATTTTTTTATTTGAAATGTTACCAAATTACTGATATAATTGTGTGTAATAATAGCATTTTATTGATATATTAGTATTATTAACGCTTGGTATCGTCGCCAAGCATTGAAATATAGTTGCTTCAGTTAATTTATATAATATTTAAAAATACGAATTGTAATGAGATTGAAATAATAAAATGTGAGTTGATGTGTTGTGAGTGATTTAAAGGAGAAAAAAATAGCAATACCGGAAAGGAATCAAGGTGAAAGTCTTTCTGATTATTCATACAGAATATTGAAAACTAATATAATGCAGTTTAACCTGGTTCCTGGTGACATTATCAACGAAGATGAAATTGCCAAAATGCTTGGAATTTCGCGAACTCCTGTACATGAATCCGTTCTTAACCTATGCGCTGAAAAATTGATTAGTATTAAACCCAGAAAGGAATCGAGGGTTACAATGATATCAGTTTCAGCCATCAATGAAGGTATTTTTGTCAGATCCTGCATTGAGCCTGAAATAATCCTGCAATCAAGGGGGAATCTTGCTTCTCATTATATTAAGCTTCTCATGGATAATCTTGAACAACAGAAGAAGCTGATAAACGGCAATATGGATACCCGAATGTTTTTTAATCTTGATGATGAATTCCATAAATTATTGTATGACGGAACAAATAAAAGCCAGACATATGAAATGGTGAAACGTATATCGGTTCAATTTGACCGTGTTCGCTATCTTATTCTGCTGTCAGACATAAACACCGGAAGAAATCCTTTAATATATAACGAACATCAGGAGTTGTTTAATATTGTTGCTTTTAAATCTAACCTGGACATAGAGATTAAATCTTTCATATTAGGCCATATTACCTGCCTGGAAAAATATTTCAGCAAACTGTTCAGTCTCTATCCAAATTATTTTTCTTTTGATTAGGGTTTGGATGACTGATCAGCTCCCTTGAAAAAAATAAGATAAGTACAGGTAATTAAGCAAAGTTAAAGAAATATTTACTTTTTACTTCGTACTATTCAGGTCATATATAAAGATGAGGAGCATCTGATCCTCGTAGTAATATTTTTAAGTTTTTTGGGGGGTATTATTTTGAAAGTTGTAATTTCATGTGATTTCGCGGGATATCCGCTTAAAACAGCAGTACTTCAATACCTTAAAGACAATGGGTATGATGTTATTGATGCAGGTCAGAAATCCGAGGATGAAAAGATTCTGTATCCACAGGCTGCCAAAGCACTTGCAAAGGTCATCCGGCAAAAAGATGCAGACAAGGGTATATTAATCTGCGGAACAGGCGCAGGTGTCAGCATTGTTGCAAACAAATTCAAGGGAGTATATGCTGTTGCCTGCGAAAGTATTTTTACAGCCCAGGGCATTCCGATTATCAATGATGCAAATGTACTTGCAATGGGAAATAATGTCGTCGGGCAAAAAAATGCAATTGCAATGGTAGAAAGGTTTTTAAGCAATTCTTTTGCTTGCAATGAAACCCCTGAACGAAAATTATTTTTACAGGGTATGCTGCAGGATGTTAAAAAAATAGAAGAGGAAAACTTCAAGGAATAAAAGGTGGTTAAATGGTTATCAATGCTCCATCCTTGGCAAACATCAATTTCATGGAATTAGATGAAAAGATAAACGAACTAATCAATGGAGATGTTAACTTTTTCCACGTCGATATAATGGACGGGCATTATGTGAAAAATTTATGTTTTCCTGTCAGTTTTGTAAGAGACTTAAAAAATAAATACCCGCATCAAACGGTTGACGTGCATCTGATGGTTGACGATCCTGCTGAATATATTGAACAATTACATCAAAGCGGCACCGATTACATATCTTTTCACTGTGACAGCACTCCTTTTGTAAGGAGAGTTATAAAAATGATACGAGATAAAGG
>JAAYGP010000124.1 GCA_012727625.1 Clostridiaceae bacterium | reverse complement strand
TGGTCTGCTTAAAGCCAGAAACATTGATATGCCACGTGTTTTACGTCTGAAACCACGTAATCGGAAGCCGATTGAGCACAAGGTAGATAGTAAATGTCGAATTGGCCGTACATACGACGATTTTAATACTTTTTTACAACAGCATCCGGATGTTTCTATTGTAGAAATGGATACTGTAATAGGCCGGGTTGGTGGTAAAGTCCTACTCACTCTTTTGTTTAAATCCTGTGTTCTCATGCTTGCCTTTATCAGAGACAGAAATACATCACAGTCAGTTATCGATGTTTTCGATTGGTTATATAATGTGCTTGGACATCAGACATTTTGTATATTATTCTATGTTATACTAACTGACAACGGTTCAGAATTTTCTAATCCGAAAGCATTGGAATTTGATAGTGAAAGACACCGTCGTACTAAATGCCATTGCCAATGGTACACCTATGCACATTAAACTTGCAATAAATGGCATAAAAAGTCGGGTATAGCTCTCCCGTGAATGTTATAATGAATCAAAGCCAAAGAGGAGATACAATATGACTGGATGGATAGAGGGTATTCAAAATGCTGTTGAGTATATTGAGGATAATCTTACCAGGGAACTAAATATTCAGGATATTGCTGAAAGAGCATGCATTTCAGCATTCTACTTCCAGAGAATTTTCAATATACTATGTGGTTTTACTGTGGGAGAGTATATAAGAAACCGCAGGCTTAGCCAGGCAGCGCAGGAACTCTCCAAATCGAATGCCAGGATAATTGATGTTGCTGTTAAGTATGGCTATGATTCTCCTGACAGTTTTACCCGGGCATTCACCAGGTTTCACGGTATTTCTCCTTCGGCGGCTAAATTGAAGGGTGCAAATTTAAAATCGTTTGCACGGGTAAAAATCAAATTAACATTGGAGGGTGGTACTATGCTGGAGTATAAGATTGTTGAAAAAGAGCAGTTTACTGTCATGGGAAGAGTAAAAAGATTTAACACAGATGCTTCTTATAGTGAAATTCCAAGGTTCTGGCAGGAACACATGCAGAGCGAAGAGAATAAAATTGTTTGCGGAATTTACGGAGTATGCATTGATAGTGATGGGAAAAATTTTGATTACCTGATTGCAGACAACTATTTGCCATGGAGCGAGATCCCTGACGGCTATGAAACCAGGGTAATTCCCGCGGGAACATGGGCGGTATTTCCATGTAAAGGCAGATTGCCAAAATCATTGCAGGATGTTAACACAAGAATCTGGAGTGAATGGCTGCCAGGTTGCAAGGAATATAAGCTTGCGGGAAACTACAACATTGAAATGTATGCCCAGCCCACACCAAACCCGGATGATTATTATTGTGAAATCTGGATTCCCGTTGAGAAAATTTGAATCTCTTTCACTGCACCACTTATTTGTTAAGTTTGGGAGGCTTTATAAAAAGTAATTAATCTAAGGGCAATCTGTACTATTAATAAAAAGATGGCTATTATCCCATTGGGATAGCAGCCATCTTGGTCATGTTATTAATAGACAGGCTTTACAGCATAAAAGTTGTGTCAAATACACTGAGGAGAGTCATCCGGGCACACATTAACTGTAAAATTCAGCCATTCTTTTGATATCGATGCAATGCTATGCAATAAACAATTCTTTAAGTATATTTTGTTTTGTCTCGATCATTTTGTTGTATAAGTCATCTAAACGTTCAGGAGTCATCCTGGAACTTAATGATGATATACTAAAAGCATACTGCGGTGCCTGTTCGCTGGGTCCATTTCCCAGGTATAATGCTATGCATTTGACACCTATCTCACTCTCCTCATCATCAATTGCATAGCCGCGTTTTCGTATTTCATAAATATTTTTCATGAGGTCATCGAATTGTGTGATTGTATGCTCTGTTGCTTTTATAATTTCACTTGAATCAAAAATTTGCTTAATCGTTTTATCATCCAAAGTGGCGAGTATGCATTTGCCTGATGCACATCTGT
>JAAYGP010000123.1 GCA_012727625.1 Clostridiaceae bacterium | reverse complement strand
TTGCTGCTTATATCAACATTCTGCTCATGCACTTCAGTGTTTTCTTCTTTTCTTTCTGCTGCAGATAAGATATTTTTGTTTTCATTCCATTTTTGAATTAATTCTTTAACAGGCGCATCCACCAAATCTTCTTTTTTAGCATAGGATTCGCTTTCAAGTACCATTTCTATAATGGCTCTTTTCCCCGGGGACAATCCGTTCTCAGCTGATTTGATGTATTCCTTGGTATCAAATGTCATTACTTCAACATTGTCAGTTACTCTTTCAAGTATCGTAGCCTGCACTCTTTCGTTAAGTTTCATATTATTCGATGATATGCTGATTAAGATGTCCCCCTCTTCCTTAATATAACCAAGTTCTTTTGCTTTGGATATGATTTTACTGATGCCGTTTTCATACCTGTCCGCCTTGACGGATATTGCCTTAATCAGCTCCCACCCTTCATCGTTCAATGAGTTTATTGAAATGATTCTGTTAAAACAATTAACGGACAGTTCAACAGACGGGTTGATATCAATGCATATATACTGGACCGGTTTTTTCCATACGTATATTCCCATTCCAATAAACATAATAATCAGAATTGATGCAACCATTGATGCGATTTTTTTAATATAAAAAGTTGAAGTTCTTATTACATCATTAACAGAAACTACAGAACCTATATCAAAATTTGGTGCGTATTTAACTGTAATAACACTGCCGTCGGATAAAAGAAGCACAGAATTATCAGTATTTTTCTCTATTATGATACCTTTCATTAACCTCACCTTCTTTGCTAAAGCCCCTTTATGTACTCTGATAAATATGGAAAATCGCCTGTTTTTATAATTAGCACGGTAAGTATATATTTTCTGTGTCTTTCAAATCTTTTTCTTTTTATCCGAAGACCTTTTTCTATTTGTGTAACAGGAAGATTTTTGTTTTTAAGCACTTCATTAAATAATATCGGGTTGTTATATATAAAGCATATCACATCTTTACATATTTGTTTGGTTTTTTTATTCTTTGGAGCCACACTTTCCAAATCCCAAAAACTAATACCATAATGAGAAAGCGTTTCTTTCAGTAAATTGATCTCCAATATTCTATCCGCCTTTGCTTTCTCTTCGTCATATGCATCCATTGATGCCTGAATTTCAAGTGTATCTTCGGCATCATCATCTGTTTTTATGTATATCATTCTGTTGAGATGTTTGGTCTGACTTCTGTAATAATCAATCACTTTGTTTCTTATGATTACTTTGGCATAATTTAAGAAATCACCATTTTCAGGTATATAGTTCATGACTGCCTGTACAAACGCCATCATGGCTATTGACAGTTCATCGTCGGAACCATACCTCATGAATTTACCCGAAACTTTGTTGGTGCAGGATGCTATGAATGGCTTATATGATACCAGTAAATCATTCAGTTTTTCCTCATCATGTTTGCTTTCCAGAACCATATGTTCCAGTTGCTTATAACTCATTTTATATGTTCCTAACATATCCCTTATTTAACACAAACAACACTGTAACAGCGTTTTTAAAATTTTAATGTTCATTGTTTTCAAACTTAACTTGATTTTATTATATATACTCTTAATCATTTTTTCCAGCAAGGGCAATAAAATGTCATATAAATGTATTATTTGGCTGTTACCGCAAGATTTGTGTTTTTGTATGTTTCATACGGTAAAAACAGGCATTACAACTGGTGCCTTCAATAATTTTAATTTTATTGTACAAGCACCTAAACCGCGCTTCTTTCATATGCTTATATATAGTGTTTTTTTCAGGGTGGTGAAATGGTATGTTTGACTTTTTTTTTCACATTCTTAAGGAAGCCTGCTCCGCAATCTATTTTACCGGATATATTACCAACTCACAATCCTTTCCCCATCCATTAAGTTCCGATGAAGAGAAAAAATACCTTGAACTTTATCACCAGGGAAGTGAAGAAGCTCGTAATATTCTTGTGGAGAGAAACCTCAGGCTGGTTGCGCATATTGCAAAGAAATACAGCGCAGGAAATGTTGAATGCGATGATCTAATCTCAATTGGAACAATTGGGTTAATTAAAGCTATTTCAAGTTTTAACCCGGAAAAGAGAATACGCCTTGCCACCTATGCTGCCAGGTGTATTGATAATGAAATCCTAATGTATTTAAGAACAACCAAAAAGTTTCAAAATGAAATATCTTTGCATGAACCAATTGGAACTGATAAGGAGGGTAATGAAATATCGCTGTTGGATATATTGGGAAGCAAAGAAGATTGTATAGATGACAAGATAGCACTTAAATTCCAGGTAAAAAAACTCTACAAAAAAATAACCGAAGTTCTGCGGGGTCGCGAGAAAACCATATTGGAGCTAAGATATGGCTTGTTTAACGGCTCCAACAAAACCCAGCGTGAAATAGCAAAAATGCTTGGAATATCGCGTTCCTATGTTTCCCGTATCGAAAAAAAAGCTATAAACAAATTATACAAGGAATTTCAAAATTGACATGATAAGACATTTATATACTGATGCTCTGTTAATAGATAAACAGCCGCTTATCAAATGAAGCTCTTGTCTTACACAATTGGCTTATCTGTTTTTTATATATTACAAACATACCAGCTTTTCGCTTAATATGGAAGCAGATTATTAAGCTGCTTTCTCATTTTGCTTGCAATTATATTCCATTTCCAATCTATTTTTGTTATTATTAACAGGTTCTGTGAAAAGATATTGTGCATCAGAAAGAGACTTTAGCGGAATGAAGCTCTTGTTTCCGCTATTACACAATAACTGACCTACTTAACTGCTTCCTCTTTTTTTACCGGATTTTCTTTTTTAGCCCTGAATGGCCTTGGGGAAAATCCAAGGGTGCGCTGAACCCATGTTGAGAAGCCATCTGCTTTTATAACTGCGTCTATAAGGCCTTTTATAATAACTGTCAGAACCGGGCCCACAATCATTCCCACAATTCCCATCAGCTGAAGACCCAGATACATTGAAAACAGGGTAAGCAACGGATGTATTCCTATCTGCTGTCCCACAATTTTCGGCTCTATTAACTGCCTTATAACAAGAATAATTATGTATAACAGCAGTAAAGACAAACCTCTCTGGTAATTCCCCGAAAGCAGCTCAATAGTGCCCCAGGGAATCAGAAAAGTACCCACGCCAAACACAGGTAACGCGTCTACAATGGCAATCAGAGCAGCAAACAAAAGACCGTTTTCTATGCGCATAACCAAAAACGCAACAGTGAGCTCCGTGAATGTTACAATCATAAGAATAAACTGAGCCCTCATCCAGCCAAACAACGCTGAAAACAACTTATTCATTACGGTTCGCGTTTTATCCATCCATTGGTTTGGAAGCTGGGTATCCAAAAATGAATTTATTTTATCTTTATCACTTGTAATAAAATAAGTGGCCAATATGGTTACAATAAGAAATACCAAAGCCTGCGGCAAGCTCAAAGTAAAATTGGTTATACCGTTAACCATTGGCGTCAGCAATTCTTTAGCATTGCTGGCCGCATCAGCAAAATACTGATCAATTGTGTCACTGATGGTCTTTGGAAGTGATATATAAAATCTGTTTACCCTTTCAATTACAGCTTCAAAGAATAGTTGCAAGCTCCCGAAAATCTCATTAATCTGGTTGTAAACATTTATAATTTCCCTGACAAGTCGTGTAATGACAAGTCCTAATATGGTGCCAAGAACCGATAAAACCAGAAAGATTGAAAACACTGAACCTATTTTTCTTGGTATTTTAACCTTTCGTTCCAAAAAACTTACAACAGGCTCAATCAGGCTGGATAATATAAATGCTATAACAAATGGTATGCAATATAAACTTAAGCGTATCAGCAGATATACACCAAGAAGAATAAGGGCTACTCTTATTATAGATATTATCATTCTTCTGACAGGTTCCGTCATATGTGCTCCTTAACCAGTTTTACTTTGCTAAACTATGCATTACATGGCAGTTATGAATCCATTCCATATCAATTTTAAAACAAAGGCTAAAATAGCGCAAGAAGTTTAAATCTTCAATAATTCCACCATATCTTTCTGGAGGATTCTCAGTTTCTTCTGAATATCCTTTAACCTATTGTCATCCACTCCGGCTTTAAGCTCATCCATAAGCATTTCAGACACATCAGCGATTCCTTCCTTAACATCCTCCAAAAGACTGATAATACCCAGATAGCGGAATTGCTGTTCTGCTCCTTTTTCAAATCCCCGGCTGACTTCACGGATGCCGCTTATAACAAAGGATTCCTCCCTTGACGGAATGGCAGGTTCTATTTTGAATTCGTTCCTTATCCTTTCGGAAAGTGAATACAATGCCTGCTCTTCACCGTGTACCAGGAAAACACGTTTTGGCAGACTGCTGAAATTTTTCATCCAGTTTAAAATACCAATGTAATCCGCATGCCCGGAATAACCGTCTATCATCTCAATTCTGGCGTTGACTGTTACCTCTTCCCCAAAAATATGCACTCTTTCAGCTCCGTCAACCAGCCTGCGGCCAAGGGTTCCTTCAGCCTGGTAACCGACAAAAAGAACTGTGCATTCCCTGCGCCAAAGGTTGTGCTTGAGATGATGCTTTATTCTGCCTGCCTCGCACATTCCGCTGGCAGATATTATTATACAGCCGCCTTTCACTTTATTCAGCGCCTTTGATTCCTCAGCGGTTCTCGTAAAACGCAGATTCGGAAAATCCAGCGGGTGGTCTCCGTTTTCAATATACCATCTGGCTTCTTCGTCATAAGAATCCAGATGATTCTTGTAAACATCCGTGGCATTAATAGCTAAGGGGCTATCAATAAATACGGGAGCATTCATCAGTTTGTTTGCTTTTTCTCCGTAATTTGCGAGGTTTTTGTTTATTTCATAAATAATCTCCTGTGTGCGGCCAACAGCAAAGGAAGGAATTATTACATTTCCGCCTTTGTCAAGAGTTTCTGTAACAATATCCAGAAACCTTTCAGCTTTGCTTTTGTTATCTATATGCAGTTTATTTCCGTAAGTTGATTCGATAATCAGATAATCAGCTTCAGATATGCTCTCGGGATCCTTAAGTATAGGAATATCCGTATTACCTAAATCTCCTGTAAAAACAAGCTTTGTTTCTCTTCCATCTTCATTGATCCATATTTCTATAAAGGCTGAACCCAGCATATGGCCTGAGTTGCTGTATCTTATTTTTACATTATCGGTTAGATTTATAACTTCATCATAGGGTATGCTTCTGAAGAGCCTTAATGATTCCTGCGCCTGCGCAAGGTTATACAGGGGTGGTATCGGTTCTCTGCCGGCGCGCATTCTTTTACGGTTTTTCCATTCGGCCTCAAACTCCTGAATGTGGCCGCTGTCAGGCAGCATCAAGCTGCATAATTCCACAGTAGCCTTATGCGCAATAACTTCTCCTTTGAAGCCGTTCACGTACAGCCAGGGGATTCTTCCGCTGTGATCTATATGTGCATGAGTTAGTAAAACATAATCTATTTCAGAGGGTTTTACAGGAAGTGGCTGTTCATTGAGAGCTTCCTCTTTTGCTCTGCCCTGAAACATCCCGCAATCAACAAGAATATTTAAATCATCAGTTTCAATCAGGTGACAGGAACCTGTTACCGTGCGTGCGGCGCCCAAAAAAGTAAGTTTCATCTTTCCACCTCACAAATATTTTATATTCGCCGTTTCATCATTTCTTAATTCAGCTGCGATTTATCTGCTCTTCTATAATTCCGCCCCCCAAAACAACATCGCCGTCATAAAAGACGACTGATTGCCCCGGTGTTATGGCCCTTTGGGGCTTTTCAAAATAAACGCAGACCTTGCCGTCTTCCAATGGTGAAATTGTTGCTTCAGCTTCTTTTGCCAGATAACGTACTTTGGCTTTGGCAGTAATCGGCTTATCCGGCTTTTCAAAGGCAATCCAGTTAAGATCAGAAGCTATAAGCCCAATGGAATACTCTTCCCCGGCTTCCCCAAGAACAACGACATTTCTTTCAGCGTCAATTCTTACCACATACATGGGTTTTCCAAAGGACTTACCCAAACCCTTTCTCTGACCGACGGTATAATAAATTATACCCTTATGCTCCCCAAGCACATTTCCTTTTGTATCCACAAATTTGCCCGGCTTAACAGCCCTTTTAGCAATTGACTGCAAAAAAGCTCCATAATTATTATCGGGAATAAAACAGATTTCCTGACTATCGGGTTTTTCCGCAACATGAAAGCCCATATCCCTTGCCATTTCCCTGACAGTTTCCTTGTCATATCTTCCGATCGGCATAAGCGTTCTTTCGAGTTGATACTGGGTCATATTGTAAAGGGCATATGTTTGATCTTTTTTATCTGTTACGGATTTTTTTAAAAGATATCTGCCTGAAACGGGATCTTTTTCAATAATAGCGTAATGTCCTGTCGCAATACGGTCAATTCCCATTGAAACAGCTTTCTCCAGCATGGAGCCGAATTTCACAAAACGGTTGCATGCTATACACGGATTTGGGGTTCTCCCCTTGATATACTGATTTGCGAAGTAATCAACAACATTTTCTTTGAAAATATCCTGGAAATTCAATACATAATAAGGTATACCCAGTTTAAAGGCTACCCGTCTTGCATCCTCCACTGTCGACAACGAACAGCAGCCTCTCTCCGGCTGTGTTCCGCACATCTCATCAGACCAAATTTTTAAGGTGACGCCAATAACATCATAACCTTCTTTTTTTAATACTGCTGCTGCCACTGAGCTGTCAACGCCGCCGCTCATGCCTATCATTACTTTATTGTTCATTCAGAAACCTTCCCGAATTCCTGTTTATTACTTGTTGGCATCTTTTTGTCTGATACCAATCCTTTTCCTATGTACCCATGTAAGACTAAAGGGCTTTGCCAAGCCTTGTTTTATTCCTGCAAATATAGGTGAGCCTGCCATCTGTCCGCAAACTTTCCATAAGGGAAATGAAATTTACCTCAAACGTACTTGTAATAGGTTCAAACTCCCTGATTATATCCCTGATATTTTCATCTGAGGTGAATTCCCTGGCTAATGTTATATGAGGTCTATACGGTTTGTATTCCGCAGGAAAGCCATTCAGCCTTATTTCTTCTTCCAGTTTGCCCTGGAGTTTAATCAGCTGATCACTTTCATGAATTCCCCACCACACTATGAATTTATTGCCTCGTTTAAATATTCCGGGTTCTGACAATTTCAGCAGAAAGGGCTCATTTTCATATGCAACGGCAGACTGTATTTTCGTTAATACAGGAAAATCAGCTCCCTTAATATCACCTATAAACCGAAGTGTCAAGTGTAAGTTGTCTTTCCTGGTAAAATTGGCTTTTTTAGCTTTCCTTTTCAGTTCAGACTGGACTTTCACCAATTCTTCCTTTATGCTTTCATTAAATTCAATAGCGTAAAATAGTCTCATATCTCACCTGACATGGGTTTAATCTTCTCTGCTTTCTCCGCATTAACCACAGCATCCATCACACAGCTGATTTTCAATTTCCAACCCCTGTTTCCTCCTGTAATCGTTAATGGCTGCTGTCACTGCTTCTTCTGCAAGCACTGAGCAGTGTACCTTTGCGGGAGGAAGCCCGCCTAGAGCCTCCAAAACAGCCTTGTTTGTTATTTTGGATGCCTCTTCTAGGGTTTTCCCTTTTATAAGTTCCGTTGCCATGCTGCTGGTAGCCACGGCAGCACCGCATCCAAAAGTTTTAAACTTTACATCCACAATAATATCATTCTCTATTTTTAAATAAACTTTCATAATGTCGCCACATTTTGGATTTCCCACCTGCCCGATACCATCAGCATTTTCTATTTCTCCAACATTACGTGGATTTGAAAAATGATCCATAACTTTTTCACTATACATAAGCACACCTTCTTTACTTTTTATTCTGATTAACTTTTATCCAATGCTAATATTGGAATTTTTCAAAGTTTCCCCGTCCCATTTTTATGAGAACTCGAAAGTTCTATATCATTAATATAATTATAGCATATTCATATAAGACCCAGTTCTCTGTAAATGAGGGCTTTGTTTCAAGTTGCAAATCATATGGCCTTATGATTTGTAACCTTGATGCCTGGATCGTTTTTAACGAAATCCTCATAAAGGGGAGACATCATTCTTAATTTACCAACAATCTCTTCAAGATTATCAACAATATAATCCACCTCTTCCTCCGTATTTTTTTCACCGAAAGTTACTCTTAGTGAACCATGAGCAATTTCATGAGGAAGACCAATAGCAAGCAAAACGTGGGATGGATCCAATGAGCCGGATGTGCAGGCTGAGCCGCTTGAAGCCTGAATCCCTTTCATATCCAGCATCAGAAGCAGGGATTCTCCCTCTATAAAATTAAATGAAAGGTTGACATTCCCCGGAAGTCTTATGTCTCTGTCACCATTTATACGTACATAAGGAATACGCTCTGTAACCTTATCAATAAGCCTGTTACTTAATGCTTTCAGGTGTTTGTTGTAATTATCCAGATTTTTATATGCCAATTCAAGGGCAGCAGCCATACCTATTACCCCAGCCACGTTTTCTGTGCCGGCGCGCCTTCTACTCTCCTGTGCGCCTCCCAGCATGATGCTGTTAATCCTTGTACCTTTCTTTATATAAAGAGCTCCCACGCCTTTAGGTCCATAAAATTTATGCGCAGACATGGAAAGAAGATCAACTCCCAGCTCATTAACCTTTATATCCACATTTCCCATAGCCTGTACCGCATCGGTATGAAAAATAACTCCCTTTTCCCTGGCAATGGAAACAAGCTCTTTTATTG
This sequence comes from Clostridiaceae bacterium, assembly GCA_012727625.1. GTDB lineage: Bacteria > Bacillota > Clostridia > DSM-8532 > DSM-8532 > JAAYGP01. The sequence continues at coordinate 2,381 of JAAYGP010000123.1, read as the reverse complement.
GCTGTATAGTACCTATCTCATTATTTGCGAACATTATGCTTACAAGAGTTGTATCAGGCCGGATGGCATTTTTTAGATCTTCCGGGTTGACAAAACCATTTTCATCCACCGGCAGGATGGTTACTTCAAATCCTTCACTTTGTAAATATTGAAAAACCTCAAGAACAGCATGATGTTCAATGGCAGATGTAATAATATGTTTTCCCTTTTTTATGTTGGCAAAGGCAATTCCCCTGACCGCCCAATTGTCCGCTTCGGTGCCTGAACCGGTAAAGAAAATTTCTGAGCTTTGTGCTCCTATACAATCAGCAATTTTCTGTCTTGCCTCTTCAACTGCTTTTTTGCTTTCTCTGCCTAGGTAATATATGGAAGACGGATTCCCATAAAAATCCGTAAAAAACGGTTTCATTGCTTCAAATACTTCCGGTTTTACATAGGTAGTCGCAGCATGATCCACATATACTATTTTCCTATCCATAGAAACCTCCGTTTTTCTCCTGCTTGGTTCCCAAACAGTAAAATATCTTATGTTTATAATTTTTTATCTTACAAGCTGTTAAAATACAATATTTATATATACCCAATTTTGCTATATGCAATTATTTCTGAAATAAGGGTAGCACTGTCAAAGCTGATTGTCAATTTGTATTATTTTTCATTATTATACATTTGTCATCTTCTGTTACTGTTCACACACTAATTCAGTTACTGATCAGGTCAGATATTATCAAATAGCGGAAACAAAAGCTTCATTTGCAAGAACTGTATGTTTCAGCAAGCGTTTCCAACGCAAGGTGTTAAAAATACGCAGCATTGAACTATTCATTATCTTTTGAACCTGAACTTCTCCACAATATTCTTTATAATGGTAAAATTCTCGTATTCATCGACCTGATAGGTTACTTCCCATTCCTTTGGAACAACAATGACATCAAGATCCTTTACCCCATCGGGATAACATTTGTGTTCATAAATCTTGACCTGCCCGTTTTCATCCTGGGTATGCATCCATAAAAATGTGGGGCTTCCGGATAGAATGTGCCTTATGCCGTCTTCAGACTGAACGGGCTTTCCATTAAGATTTAATATTATCTCTCCGCGCTTAACTTTCATTCTGTCAGCCGTGCCACCGGGAATAACCTCCAAAATTCTCAAGCCCCTCTTGGCAACAGTGTATAACGGCTCTTTTTTTCTTTCCCTATGCAATGTATATCGATATATGAACTCTCTGTATAGTAAGGCAAAGAGCGAACCAATCCATTTTAATAATTCAATTCTGTCTGAAAAAAAAGCCAACAGAAAAAGTAGCAGACTTCCAATCAAAAACTTAATTGCATCGTTTCTGCATTTTTCTTCAGGTTTTGTTGAAATTGATATTGATGAATAATTTGTAACACCAATGGCACCAACTAAAAGTGATGTCATACCTCCTGCTGCCATAAGCCCGGCACTGAAAGCTGTCTTCCAGGTTAATACAATCTCATTTTTCCACAGCGCGTAGGGAGCAGATGAGAAAGTCAGCAATATAAATGGAATCGCATAGTATTTCTGCTTTATAAACGCACCGGTTATTTGACCGTTTTGTCTTATAAATATCGGAATGTTGTCTTCTTTACGACCAAGATAAACACAGATTGCTTCAAATAGCTGAAAAACAGCTATAAGCATCAGCATGGAAGGAATATGTACTTTGTCATAGGTGAAAATCAATGAATACAGGCAAATAAGCCCTCCTGCATAGGATGGGTTAACAAAACGGTGATTTATCAATGCAAGAAATACCATTATGACTAAGAAAGATTGCAAACCTTCCGGTTCAATGCTTAACCCCATGGCTGTGGTTAAGATTCCACCAAAAAAACCCGATAAAAGACCAACTAACAAAAGCTCTTCCACTATCTCGCGGAAGCTTCTGGATCTGCAGCCGGAAATACTATGCTCAAACCCGTTTATGATTTCAAGCCTTCCTTTTACAACTATATAAAAAAACAAGTAAATTATTATATACTTGTAGTCAAGAAATATCGAAAAAATCAATTGTCTTGCAACTGCTTTAATAATTTCAATCATTAAAATTCACCACATATGAACTTTCCGTAATTTTATTTTTTCTTTCATAATAACCATAATAACGAAAGCAACAGATTATATTGCAAGCTGAAATTTTTGCTGCTTTCTTTTTTTATTATAACACTTTCAGGAATATTTTATAGTGATATTTTTCCCGTTGTGTCAATTAACTAAGAACCTTAAAACCACTTTTCATTAAATTTCTGCTTGAGTTTTCTTATGATATGATTTATAATAAGTTTGCTGTTTGTCGGGGTGTGGCTCAGGTGGTAGAGCGCTTGGTTCGGGACCAAGAGGCCGCTGGTTCAAGT
>JAAYGP010000122.1 GCA_012727625.1 Clostridiaceae bacterium | reverse complement strand
CCCTGATAAAGTAATAGTTCCTGTTTAGATAACATATGCTCTGTCGGCAATATGAAGTGCCATGCTCGCGTTTTGCTCTATAAGCAATATTGTAGTGCCCCTTTTATTGATCTCTTTTATTATATCAAAAATTTCCTGAACCAACAACGGAGCAAGACCCATGGATGGTTCATCAAGGCACAATATCCGCGGACGGCTCATTAAAGCGCGTCCGATTGAGAGCATCTGCTGTTCACCGCCGGATAAGGTACCGGCAATTTGTTTTTTTCGCTCTGCAAGGATAGGGAAGTGAGCATATACCATTTCAAGATCCTTAGCGATTTCAGCTTTATCATTACGGAGAAAAGCACCCAGTTCAAGGTTTTCAAGCACAGTCATGGTACTGAATATGCGCCTGCCCTCGGGAACCTGGGATATACGCATTTTCACACGATCACGGGCAGAGACATCGGTTATATTTTTGCCATTCAGCAAAATCTCTCCGCTGGTGGGTTTTTTAAGACCGGAAATGGCCCGGAGGGTTGTGGTCTTACCTGCACCGTTTGCACCGATAAGTGTTACTATTTCTCCCTCGTTTACTGTTATTGAAATTCCCTTTAATACGTGTATAACACCATAATGTACGTTTAAATTCTTAATTTCAAGCATCTTCAACATCCTCCCCCAGATAGGCTTCAATGACGCGTTTATTCGCATTGATTTCGGAAGGGGTTCCGCTGGCAATGACCATGCCATAATCCAGTACATATATTCGTTCGCAGATTTTCATCACCAGGCTCATATCATGCTCTATTAACAGAATTGTCAGATTGAAATTTTTCCTAATCCAACCTATTGTTTCAGTTAGCTGAGCTGTCTCTGCCGGATTCATACCTGCGGCGGGTTCATCCAGAAGAAGCAGTACAGGATCCGTCGCAAGGGCCCTTATTATTTCCAGATGACGCTGCTCACCATAGGGCAGGTTTTTTGCCAGTTCGTTCATTTTATGATCAAGTTCGAATATCTTTAACAGTTCAACACATTGATCGAAAAGTTTTTTCTCCTCAAGTGAATAGGATTTTAAGTGAAACATACCTGGGAACAAACCATAGTTCACATTTTTGTGCATGGCGATCCGAACATTGTCCAAAACCGTAAGCTCCCTGAAAAGTCTTATATTCTGAAAAGTCCTTGCCACCCCGGATTTACAGATTTTATATGGTTTCATGCCCTGAAGGGTAATCTCGTTGTCATCATTAATCAGGGATATACTTCCCGAATCAGGAGCATATATACCTGTGAGCAGGTTGAAAACCGTAGTTTTACCGGCTCCATTCGGACCTATTAATCCGACAAGTTCGCCTTTTTTTATCTCCATACTTACATTTGATACAGCGGTTAGTCCGCCGAAAGATTTTGTCAGCCTGTTAACTTTCAGAATGGCGGTCATTGGGCAACACCTCCATTCCTGCGGTTAAACAGACCGCTCCATTTTTTAAACAGGGAAACGGACAGTTCCTTTGAACCCATAAGCCCCTGCGGACGGAAAAGCATGATGGAAATCAATGCAATGGAATAAATAATCATCCGTATTTCGGGGAAAGACTGAAGGAATGATGAAATCAGAGCTAAAAGAACAGCGGCAATAACCGAGCCGGAAATACTGCCCAGGCCTCCCAGAACAACAATTACCAATATGTCAATAGATTTTAGAAATCCAAATGAATCAGGTTTTAAAACATAGAACCGGGAAGCATATAAAGCGCCTGCAATACCGGCAAAAAATGCTCCGATAATAAAGGCCGTAACTTTATATTTTGTTGTGTTTATTCCCATTGCGTCAGCTGCGATTTCATCTTCTCTGATAGATATACATGCCCTGCCGTGGGAAGAGTTTAAAAAGTTTGTTATCAGTATAATAGCGCCGGTTGTAAAAATATACAGCCACATCCAGTTCGTAAATTCAGGAATATTGCTCAAACCTGCCGCCCCATTGGTTATGTCGAGGTTTAAAAATACTATACGAATAATTTCAGCCATTCCAAGAGTGGCTATGGCAAGATAATCTCCCCTTAGCCTGAGAGTCGGCAATCCCACTATGAGCCCGACAAGAGCTGCCATTAGTGCGCCTGCGAAAACACCTGCCAGAAAACCAGCTATGGTTGGGTTTCGTAATGTGATAATTGCACATGTATACGCGCCAATTGACATAAACCCTGCATGACCCAATGAAAACTGGCCGGTAAAGCCTGTAATTAAGTTCAGGCTTATGGCAAGAATAATAT
>JAAYGP010000121.1 GCA_012727625.1 Clostridiaceae bacterium | reverse complement strand
TTAAGCTCCAAAACATAGCACAAGGTGCTTTGCACCTTGAACAAATATTCCCAGCCCGGATTGCGTTTTCCGCATTCATTTAAAAACTCACGGCTGTTTTTATAGTGTTCTGAAAAGGAATTAAGGCAAATATGTGCATCAAAAAGGCCTCCTAATACATCCTGATACAAAAGATATTTGGATGCATTCACTCCGCAGCGGCCCGGTGCGGGATTATCGGGTGTGAGGGTGGCATCTCCAAGGCGCATAAAATCGTTATATGACCCGCCTGTACACGTTAAAAAACGACGTTCCAACCGGCTTTCATCATTTGTATAGCATAACTCAGCCCAAAGCTGTAAAACTGGCAGAATGGAAAACAGTGCGCATTCTGCCCCGTTGTCTCCCCATGCGGTAATAAGTATTTCCTTTATACCGTGTTCCACACAGCTTTCATGAGCTATTTTTGCCACCTTTTCACTGAAGTATTGATTGGGTGAAAAACCCGTCCACTTCCATGCTCCTCCTGCAAACATCAGATTGGGGCTCATTTTTTTGTGAATATTCAACATTCTGTCATATGTTTTTTTATCCTGGGAATAATAGTCCCAATAAACAAGAGTAACATCCTTTGGTATTTTATTAAGTATATCTTCACTTATGTGAACTTCGTCCGAATAATATTCCCCACCGGACACAAGCCGGAAAAACATATCACTCCACATCATCGGCTTATATCCATAACTTCTTGCTATTTCCATAACCCGGTTGAGATGCCGGAGCATTATTTCCTTGCTGTCTTTATAGCCGAACTTATCAAGATATCTACCCCTGCCTAGCATATTTGCCTCATCCATGCCAATGTTAATCCGCCTGCTTTTAAGGTTTTTTGACATGGTGGAAAACATTGAGTCAATCAGCTTATAGGTCCTTTCGTCATCAGCGAGCAGAATATCGTAACAGTCATGAACCTCTGAAAAAGCTCTCCATTGAAAAATTCTGCCTGAATGAGCCAGAGTTTGAATACAGGGAATAAGCTCCATTGAAAAAAGGTGGGCGTAATCATCCATTTCATGAAATTCTTCCGTTGTATAACGTCCGCGCTTATAACCGAAATACGGGTACTCCTTAATTTCGTATGTATCCTCCGTGTATAGCTGAATACTGGAATAACCCATTAGCGCAAGATGTCTCACCAGTTTTTTAAAAGCATCCATGTTAATTACGGCATTTCTCGAACAGTCAACCATTACACCAAGTTTTTCATAGGATGGTGTTTCTGAAACACAAAATCTTTGCCCACTTTTCAAATACTCGCAGAAAATTCCAATACCTCTTATAAACTGATGATCGTGTCTGTAATAAATATATCCTTTTTCACCGTCAAAACCATATTCAAGGCATTCTTTTTTGATTATGTCTACCGGAATTCCGTCCTCTGACAATGATATTCCCAGGATACCCGATATTTCGTTAACAGCCTGCTTCTGGTCTTCTGAAAGGCCGGTTGGGTTTAACAACATATTCATGTTTCCTGTAACACCTCCGATTTGTAACCGTATATTTAATTGCGGCAAAGATGCAATACGGCAATTTGCAGTTTCCAGTAATGCTTCCGTTTGCCATAGTATATTTATTTACGAATGGTCCTGGATGCAGTAAATTTTCAGCCCCTGTAATCTTTCAGCTTGTCAGTATCTGTTAAGTGCATAAACGCAAACGCTCAATTAACAGGTCTCTTCAACTCTTCCGCCGCCTGTAATACTTTCTCTTAATGGGTTTTTGTTAATATTAATGCTGCTATTAGTATTAATGATTACTTTGCTTTTTGGAAAAGTTTATTTCGTGAAAAGTCTATCACAGTATAATCAAATATTCAATTATATAAATATTGGCAATATACATCACTAAGCTTCATTCCGCTGAAGCTTCCATCTATTTGACAACATCTTTTAACAGAACCTGAGAACAGTAACGTTTACCGTTAGTCTCCATTAATGGGTAATACCTCAATGTATCTGGCTGTAACCTGGTTTGCAGAGAAAAAAAAGATGAATACTGAATTCTGCGTTTTCCCCCTACCTGTGCTTGCAGTTTTCGAAAACAGGATAAATTCTAATGGTGTTTTAATTTTTCTGTGCTATACTTTAGTATTAATATAAATCTGAATTAATGAAATTTTGCTTTTAGGCTTTAATTTTTTATAACTTCGGAGGCTTTTTATGTTTATACTGGAGCTGTTTATATTATCGCTTATCGGCGGTTTTATCGGATGGATAACAAACTATATCGCTGTCAGATTATTGTTCAGGCCTTTAAAGCCTGTTCAGTTTCCTTTCGGATATAAAATACAGGGAGTACTGCCATCGAGAAAGTCAGAGATTGCTGTTTCCATCGGATCTGTTGTTGAAAAGCAGCTTTTAACACATGATGAAATACTTAAAAACCTTATAAACGATAAAGATATTAACATTCTTAAGGTTTTGATTGTTGAAAACGTAATTAGAATTTTAAAAGACAAGCTCCCCGGAATTCTTCACGGATTTACTGACAAAACCATAAAAAAACAGCTTGACGCTTTCATGGAAAAAGACGGTGACAGATACATCCGGGAAATGCTTGAAAATGTCATCACCAACGCTGCGCAACATTTGTCTGTTTCCCGGATTGTAAAAGAAAAAATTGAAGCCCTTGATCTTGTTTCCTTTGAGACAATGGTTGTTGAAGTAGTTAAAAATGAACTCCGGCATATTGAATATCTGGGGGCGGTACTTGGATTTTTTATAGGCATTCTGCAGGGCATAGTTGTTCTGTTGTTTAAATAGCCGGTTTTCTGATTTACTTAATAGTTAGCTTTTCATGCCGTATTATAGCCCGGGCCGTCACAGGTATTGCCCGGCTGATGAAGCGAAAAACTTTATTTAAAGAGCTTCAATAAACAGTAACCGTCATTGCTCAATTTCCATGCAGCTTTGACAGAACCTGAATCAGGTCAGGGTGTGAACAGCAACGTCGGATGTTGTAGGGCCATTAATATATAATGAGATTATTAACCCATTTTTGCAAGCCATCCTTTGATCCTGTGATACATCTCCAAAGGCTCATTAACACCCTCGGACAATTCCTCCATGGGGCACTTTCCGTCACCTCTCCGGTTAACAATAAAAGGAACTTCCAACTCGTATGATACCGGTATGTTATAAGTTCTTAGAACCTTTTTTGCTTCTTCGCTTACTACATTGGTATATATGGAGGTAATTCCGCAAAGAACAGCAAGATACGCAGCCGCCTTTCCAATTACTTTATCTGCAAGATACAGGGATTCATATGAATCCTTTTTTGTTTCATAAAGCTGTATTAATGGTTTAACGCCTCTTTCAAAGGAAGTCAGAACCACATCCTTACCCTGTACCGCCACACAGGTGTAATTATTATCCATAAGAATTTTTTTAGCCAGTTCAATCCCTTCCAAGCTTAAGTCTCCTCTCCACCAGATAAACCACAGCAGGAATGAATACAAGCTGAATTGCAAGGCCCGGAAGCCCTGTTATTGTCGCGCCGATAACACTTATATTCGAAAGCGAGCTTATTCCAAGAATATGGACAGCTGTCAGAAGAACCAGTCCATATACCAGTCTTCCGGACAACATGCTTAAAATAAGAGAAAAATACGCATTCAGTTTATATTTTCTGAATAATATTCCTGCCGAAAAACCATAAGCGCCAAGTTCAAACATCATGAAATAAAGCATCGGGACAGGTGGCATTCCCGTGATCAAAGAACTCAGCACAGGAGATAAAATACCTGCCAATAGCCCTATGACAGGCCCCACAAAGAAACCAGCAAGCATTACAGGAATGTGCATAGGTAAAAACATTCTTCCTGCTGCTGTGCCAAAGAAGTGAAAAATCTGGGGAACTATTACTCCAAGAGCCAAAAACAATCCACCCAAAGCAAGATCCTTTGTTTTTATTCTTTTTCCCATCATTACGTTTCCATGATTTAGCAGATAACTAAACCATATACTCCTCCTATCCGTTTTTTCATGATAAGTGTAAAACCTACATTGATAACCCATATTGCCAACACGAAATTAAATCGGAAAGCAATAAAAAAACAAACAAAAAAGCTGCCGATTGCAATAATAATCGCTTTCGCAGCTTAAATCCCATCTTCGTGATACAGATTTGATTGTAAAAATCCGGCCTTCATGACCGGACTTTATTTTAACATAATTTTGTTTTGCCGGCAAGTATGTAATTTGCTATATTTTCTATTTCCTGGTATCATGGGTTACTGTTCGCAGGTTCTGTTAAAAAATATTATATAATAGAAAAAAACTTTTTTATTTCATTGCTTCTTCAGCGTATTTGTTATTCACAATTTTGTCAAAAGGTGCAAAATCCTTCAGCTCCCCGGCTTCCTTCATTACTTCCTGCAGACGAAGAAACGCGTCCTCTTTCATTACAGGCGTTTTGTTCCATGTATCCTGCTCCTTGTAACGTGCCACAACGGTCTCAAGCAATTCCGGATCAGTATCGGGAAATGATTCCAGAAGCACTTCCGCAACTTCCCTGTTACTATGATTCTCAACCCATTGCTGTCCTTTATAGATTGCGTTTGTGAAAGCCTGGATCACATCCGGATTTTTTTCCATATAGCTCTTTTTGGCATAATACGCGGTGTAGGGAATTTCTCCACTTTCAGCCCCGATGGATGCCACAATATATCCTTTGCCTTCCCTTTCAACGCTTGATGCAACAGGTTCAAAAAGAGTTACAAAATTGCCCTGACCCGACAGGAAAGCTCCTCCCATCAGCGCAAACTGAATTGAAGTATCAATCTCAACATCCTCAAAAGGAATAATACTGTTCTGTTTTAAAACATATTCAAGTGTCATTTCAGGCACGCCGCCTTTTCTTCCTCCGATAATATATCTGCCTTTTACATCTTCCCATTTAAAATCTGGCATTGGTTCCCTGGCTACCAGAAACGATCCGTCTCTTTTTGTTAATTGGGCAAAAACAACCCCATAATCCTCTTTGCCCTCATTGTAAACATAAATGCATGCCTCCGGGCCGGAAAAACCTATATC
>JAAYGP010000120.1 GCA_012727625.1 Clostridiaceae bacterium | reverse complement strand
GTGTAATCATTTTTATACTCCTCCCAAATGTGCTGTATATGGCATTCTACCATGTTCTATTATACCATATATAGCACAATTTGGCCTGGTTTTATGTCTAGTTTATCCCGAAGAATTTTCACTCTTCATTGCTGGTGGAAAATGCCACTATGATTTTCACGCCTGTTTAGGGCTTTATGTCAAATAAAAAAGGAGGTAAATTATGAAAAATCTAAAAAGACTCTTTTGTACTGCACTTGCTGTAATGATTTTGTTTTTGTTTGCTGCATGTAACGGGAGTACTCCTGCTGCACAAAGCACAACAACAAAAACAACACCTACGGAAACATCAGGTAAAACAGGGGGAATTCAGAAAGGCGGCACACTTGTCATCTCTTATATGAAAGACATGGCCTCTGCTCTGTATACAAAGCAGGTCGGTCCGGCAGAATATATAAATGATATGTGTATTTATGAAACATTAATGAGGACGGATCTGACCGGAAAGGCGCAACCTTATCTTATCGAATCACTTGAATACGATTATGACAATCTTCTGTACAAGATGAAAGTTAAAGACGGTGTTAAGTTCCATGACGGTACTACCATGGATGCAGAGGACGTAGCTTTTAGTCTCAATCTTTACAAGGAAACAGGCAGAAAATCTTCTTCATTTTGCAGTAAATGGGACAGAGCTGAAGCCACCGGCGACATGGAAGTTACATTGTACTTAAAAGAACCTGACATGACTCTTCCTGCCACCCTTTGCCGTGATGTCGGTACAGTTACTTCAAAAGAGGCTTATGAAAAGCATGGAGAAGACTATCTCAATGAACATCCCGTCGGAACAGGCCCATTTAAGCTTGCATCCTGGGAGAGGGACGTAAAAATTACATATGAAAAATTCAGTGATTATTGGAGAGGCGAACCGCATCTTGATGGAATTGAACTCGTATTCATAGCTGATTCTCTTGTTACTGAAGCGTCTCTTAAAAATGGTGACATCGATGCGGCATATCTGATTGACTTTGCTTTGTTGGACAAACTTGTGAAAGATGGATTTGTTGCTGCAACCGGCTCTGTAATGACCCAATTACCTTTCCTTGCATTTGATACTGTTACCCCGGAAAACAAGAATAACCCATGCGCAAACCTGCTTGTCAGAAAAGCCATATGCCATGCTATTGACCAGCAACTAATCTGCGATGAAATATTCTATGGTTATTTCAAACCAATAAACCAATTCTGTTCAGTTGGCCCTGAATCGCCATATTACAGTAATGAAGTTGCAGGGTATGAATATAATGTTGAAAAGGCAAAATCGTTATTGACTGAAGCTGGATATCCCACCGGATTTAAAACGTTTATCAGCGTTAAAAACGAACAAGCTTGCCTTGATGCTGCAACAGCAATTCAGGGAATGCTCCTTGAAATTGGCATTGACGCTGAACTTAGAATTATAGAAGAAGGCGATTATGGAATAGGTATGACTTATTGGGATACCGGTATGTTCCTGCATTTTGCCTCTGTTTCAGCAGACGTTCTGCAGCAAATGGCTAGCCAGTGGGTTCAGGGCCTTTCCGGAATAGTTTATGGCCTTAATTCAATAGTAAAACCCGATAATCTTCATAATACAATTATGAATGGTATTGCTGCACCTACAATTGAAGGAGCGTATCAGGCAGCCAAAGACGCCAACAAAATGATAATTGACGAGTATTGTCTTGGCTGGCCTCTTGGTTTAGGTCCACACTCTATTGTACTATGCAAGCATGTTAAAGGCGGAGATTGGGGCGTTGTTGACTGTTACGCCGAAAGTTTGTGGAATTGTTATCTGGAAAAATAAAACATGTTTAAAACCCTAATATATACAAAATTTACGGAGAGGTTTGTTGCACGAACCTCTCCGTAAAAAATAAATCGCTTTTCGTTGTATAGGTTAATACTCTTAACCAGTCAGAGAAACAAAAACACTGAATTTATAAAATACAAATACTGATTTTGATCTTTCACATGCAATTAAAGTGAGGTAACTTCATGTTTTATTATATATCCAAAAAGTTATTTGTATCGTTGATTACATTATTTATAATATCTTTGTTCGCTTTTTCGTTAATGCACCTTCTGCCGGGTGATCCGGTTATTAATGTGCTGGGTGAAGGCGCGACGGACGAGGATATTGCATATTGGAGATCCTATTACAATCTCGACCAACCTATATTAAAGCAATATGTACTTTGGGTGAGAAATTTTATAAAAGGCGATATGGGTGTATCTCTTATGTATGAGGAAGACGTTTCGGAAACCCTGGCCAGAAGACTTCCGGTAACCTTGGCCGTTGGAATTCCAATTTGCATTGTATCAATTTTTTTTGGTATTTTGTTTGGAGTGATTACCGCTGTTAAAAGAGGTACTTGGATCGATCAGGTTTTAACCACCATGGCTAATATAGGTATAGCGTCCCCTTTGTTTTGGTTTGCCATAATGTTAATTCTGATTTTTGGTATGCAGCTTAATATTCTTCCTTTCAGAGGTTTTGTAGCACCGTCTGAAAATTTCGTGGAATATTTAAAAAGTATTGCTTTACCTGTCGCTGCAGGTTCCCTGGGTTTTGTCGCAGTAATAACAAGGCAGACCAGGTCTAACATGCTGGAAGTCCTTAATCAGGACTATATTCGGACAGCAAGGGCAAATGGGCTATCGGAAGTCTCAATATTATTTACCGAAGCCTTAAAAAACGCTCTAATTCCAATCATAACCATTATGGGGATGCAGATCCGAATAATAGTCGGAGGATCAATAATAATAGAACAGGTTTTTAGTATTCCGGGAATAGGGTCATGGTTAATCCGTGCTATTACCAACAGGGATTATTGGATTGTTCAGGCGTGTGTGCTGGTTATATCTATTGTAACTGTATTTTCCAATCTACTGGTGGACATTTTATATGGATTTATTGATCCACGAATCAGAAAAAAATGGCGGTGATTGTGATGGATGAATTAAGAAAGAATAAAACAAGTGCCAAACTGAAAAATTCGATACAGGTATTCCTGGGCAGGGGTCTTCTTTCGAGGATATGTCTGGTTATACTTATATTGTTTGTTATGATTGCAATTTTTGCACCTTACATATCTCCTTACCATCCGAATATTCAAAACTTAAGGAACCGGCTTGCGCCTTTCAGTTCAGAACATCCGCTTGGTACGGACCATCTGGGCAGAGATATGCTAAGCCGCATAATATACGGTGCCAGGGTATCCCTGCAATCAAGTCTTCTGGCAGGTCTTTTTGCTGCTGCCATCGGCATTTTGCTAGGTCTTCTGTCTGGTTATTATGGCGGATTGTTATCAACTGTTATTCTTAGACTGAGCGATGCACATTTGTCAATTCCTGGACATGTTTTTACGCTATCTGTGGCTGCTGTTATGGGCGGTGGACTTCACAGCATTGTTATAGCAATTGGGCTTGGTATGATTCCCACATACGTTCGGATGATGAACGGACTTGTTTTATCATGTAAAGAAAACGATTATATAACAGCTTCCCTTCTAACGGGCGAAAGCAATTTGAAAATCCTATTTAAACACTTGCTCCCCAATTGTTTTCCATCTCTTATCGTATTGTTCACGATGAACCTTGGAAACGGAATCATGATGTAAGCCACACTGAGTTATCTTGGAGTTGGTATAGCACCTCCCACGGCATCCTGGGGTTCAATGGTATACGATGGTTACAAATACCTTACAATCAATCCCTGGAATTCAATTATACCAGGAGTTGCCATCATTCTCGTAATAATATCGTTTAATGTTATTGGTGACGGTTTGCGGGACGCACTTGATCCAAGACTGAAAGGAAGGCTTTGATAATGGGAGGATACAGTAACAGACTTCTTGAAGTAAATAATCTGAGAACCTCATTTTTCATAACAGAGGGAGAAGTGAAAGCAGTTGATGGAATTTCCTATTATATAGACAAAGAGGAAATAGTCGCAATTGTCGGGGAAAGCGGCTGTGGAAAAAGCGTTTCACAAATGTCTATAATACAGCTGATACAAAGCCCACCTGGAAAGATCCTGGGCGGTGAAGCAATTTTTGAAGGACGTGATCTACTGAAATTAAACTCCTCAGAAATAAGACGTGTTCGCGGGGCAGAAATTGCTTTCATTTTTCAGGAACCGATGACTGCGCTTAACCCGGTTATTACTGTAGGAAAACAGCTTAGCAAGGATATAAGAACACATAAGAAAGTAAGCCGGAAAGAAGCATGGAATATTGCTACTGAGGCTTTAAAAGCCGTTAAAATTCCCGACCCGGAAAAGCGCATGAAAAATTATCCTTTTGAAATGAGCGGTGGAATGCGCCAGCGCGTAATGATTGCCAATGCTGTGGCCTGTAACGCAAATCTAATTATTGCTGACGAGCCCACAACAGCACTGGATGTGACCACGCAGGCTCAGGTAATGGAGCTTCTGGTTTCCATCGTTAAGGAATATAAGACTTCACTTATTGTTGTAACCCACAACCTGGGTCTTGTTACAAGGTATGCGGACAGAATATATGTAATGTATGCTGGTCGTATTGTTGAATCGGGAACTTGCAAGGAGATAATGAAAAACCCTTCTCACCCGTATACATTAGGTCTGCTGAAATCTGTTCCAAAACTTGACTCAGACGTTGATGAAAAACTGATTCCTATTACAGGGGCACCACCGACATTACTGAATGCTCCCGATACATGCGCATTTTTGCCCAGATGCCCATATGCATCTGAGATATGCAGATGTAATTCTAAACCTGAATTGCACAAAATTAACGGCGGCAATCATTTAATTGCCTGCTACCGTGACATAGCGAGGTTGAAAAATGAACATGACTATTGAGCAAAATAGTGTACTATTGGAAGTTAATAATTTAAAGATGCATTTTCCTGTATCAGAAAGCATTTTTTCAAAAAGTAAAACCGTTCTGAAAGCCGTTGACGGAGTTAGTTTTACCATTAACAGGGGTGAAACTTTCGGTCTTGTCGGAGAAAGCGGAAGCGTAAAAACTACAACCGGTAAATGCATTCTTGGGATTCATAATCCTACCGATGGTAATATAATTTACAATGGCATTGATATTACAAAATTAAGCAAAAACGAAGCTAAAAAATTTCTGAGAGAAAAACAAATGATATTCCAGGATCCATACGGTTCTCTTGATCCGAGACGTTCCGCCTTTACTATTGTTAAAGATGCCATTGTCGCAGATGGGCACAAAATCCCGAAAGGCGAATTAAAGGATAAAGTAAACAGCCTTCTGGAGCTTGTTGAACTCGATCCGGTGATAGGAACCAGATATCCTCATGAAATGAGCGGAGGTCAGCGACAAAGATTAGGTATAGCAAGAGCGCTTGCCTGTGACCCGAAACTAATTGTTTGTGATGAGCCGGTATCAGCTCTTGACGTCTCCATACAGGCTCAAATTATTAATCTATTTGAAGAACTGCAGGAAAAAATGAAACTCACCTATTTGTTTATAGCCCATGATCTGGCTGTTGTAAGGCATATAAGTGATTATGTCGGTGTGACGTATCTTGGAAAGCTTGTGGAAGTTACAGACTCCAGGGAATTGTACAAAAACCCTTTGCATCCTTATACAAAAGCTTTATTGTCCGCCATTCCTCTGACAAATTATGAAGTTGAACGCAAACGAAATCGCATAATGCTTCAGGGGGATATTCCAAGTCCAATAAATACGCCCACAGGCTGCCCATTTCATCCAAGATGCATTTATGCCAGGAAAGAATGCTTAACATGTATGCCCCCGCTCAGAGAAATTTCAAAGGGACATAAAGTGGCATGCCATATTGTTAATTAGAAGCAATTTAAATAACAGTTTTTAATAAATATAGACACTGTTTTTACAATATTAGTCTATTATATTTACCTTTTTCCAGGCCCCCTGTATAAACTACAGATTAGCAACTGGACATTGGAAATCTTTATTTTCTATCAGGAATCATGGTATTTTTAAATATTTTTCAACATCTTTGAAGAAAGGATCTGGTATATTATGAATAGAAAATTAACACTAAGAGAAGTTATTGAAAGCGAACCCATAATAATGTGCCCTGAAATTTATGATTGTATTTCCGCAAAGGCAGTTGAGATGTGTAATTTTAAAGCCATACTCCTAAGTAGTGCTGAATTTTCATGCTCACGGCTTGGCCAACCGGATCTTGGTTTCCACTCCATCGATGATTTGGTTCACGCCACATATTTTATTTCAAGAGTCACACATTTACCTCTGATTGTTGATGCTGATGATTGTTTTGGCAGTCCGATGAAAACCTATGCAGCCTGTGAGCGTATGGTAAATGCAGGAGCCGCTGGTATTCTTATTACTGACTCTGGTGACAATGGTGTTATTGAAATGGAAGACGCAATTGCCAGATTTAAAGCTGCAAAAACCGCTATGGAGGGCTCAGATTGTATGCTGATTGCTCGTTGTGATATAAACCCATATACCAATTTTGATGAAGCATGCGAAAGATGCAATGCCTATGTAGATGCAGGCGCTGATATGACACTTATCGTAAATATAAACGCCGATTTTTATAGCGACAAGGTAGAACTTTGCAAAAGAATCAGTGAGCGGGTAAAAGGCTGGAAAATGTATCCCGATCTTGGCGCGCATGATGGTAAACCGGATGTTGATATTGATAAAATCGCTCCATTTGGTTTCAGATTGGTAGGCATACACTATACTTTATATGCCGCTTTTGAAGGTATGCTTGACTATGGTCATCATATTTACAAAGATAGAAGCAATGTATATCAAAACGTTCATAATAAGCCCGGGTACAAATTCAGTTCTCCCCCTGTCTTTTTCGGAATTGAAGACGGAAAATGGGAAAAAATTGAAGAAAAATTCATTGATAATCCAAAGAAAAGAAGAATGCCACGTTTGAGAGAATTTTTCATGAATAATATTTCCGGGCTTAAATAGTTAATAAAAACTTCTGTAAGCCGCTTGGAAGATATTTCATGGCGTCTAGCTACCAGGGCCACATTGCCGGTTTCCTGACATTCTCGAATAATTTGTTCTTTGAATTCATCGCTATATTTCTTGCGTGTCATGGTATCGCCCCCTGTTAGTTTTTATGTTACCATGATACAAGGATTTTTTCCAAATCTATTGGGGGGCTATATAGGTTGATTGATATAGACAAAAAGAAAATAGATAAAATAAAAGACCATGGTGTCATTATTCAGGAGGATAACAGCGAGTTCATTGCATACCCTAACGCAGTTTCCGACTCTGTTGATATATGCCCCGTAGATCTATTGATTGTATTTGTAAAGGCAATGTATTCAAAAGATGCTCTAAGCAGCAATAAACACTTGATCGGCAGCAACACATATGTTATGACTCTTCAAAACGGTTCGGGGCATGAAGATATTTTGTTGGAGTTTGTTCCTGAAGATCGTATTATTATCGGAACAACACAGCATAATAGCTCAATGATCGCACCTGGCCATGTACATCATGACGGCAAAGGTCTTACACAAATAGGTCTGCTGAAAGGAGACAGCAAAAAACTACAATGCATGGCAGACAACTTCACAAGCTGTGGTTTTAAAACTGTTGTATCCGATAATGTTAAAAAACAGATATGGGAAAAATTATTGTTGAATTCATCTGCCAGCATTTTAACCGCTATTTTGCAAGTTAAACTCGGATATATCCTGAATAACCCCCATGCATGGAGCCTTGCGGAAAAGTTAATACGGGAGGCAGTTTTGGTAGCAAATGCTGAAGGAATAGAATTTGATGCGCGTTTCTTGCCCATTTTTTTCTATATTATTTCTGCTCTTCTTACACTCCTATACAAAACTCAGTTTTACCC
>JAAYGP010000119.1 GCA_012727625.1 Clostridiaceae bacterium | reverse complement strand
AGGCTTCCGTGTATTCATGAAACAGATGCGAAAGCCCTGTAAATGACGGGAAGTCGCAGTAATTACACTTTTTTATGCAAAATGGTATATGAACATATAATCCTATTGGTTCTTTCTTTTCCACAGTATCTCCATTCATTTATGTATCCAGTTTCAGCACACTCATGAATGCCTCCTGAGGCAATTCCACATTACCTACCTGGCGCATTCTCTTCTTCCCTTCCTTTTGCTTTTCCAGAAGCTTCTTTTTTCGTGTTATATCACCGCCATAACATTTGGAAAGAACATCCTTGCGGTATGCTTTCACTGTTTCCCTGGCTACGATTTTGCTGCCGATACAGGCCTGAATCGGAATCTCAAACATTTGCCTGGGGATTGCTTCCTTAAGCTTTTCAGCAATTCTCCTGCCTCTTGCATAGGCCTTGCTTGCGTGCACAATAAATGACAACGCGTCAACAACTTCACCGTTTATCCTTATGTCAAGCTTAATCAGGTCTGATTTTTTATATCCCTTAAATTCATAATCAAAAGACGCGTATCCTTTTGATCTTGACTTTAATGCATCAAAGAAATCATATACAATCTCATTCAGCGGCATATCATAGCTTAAAACAACCCGGGTGCCCTCTATGTATTCCATACCCAGATATTCGCCCCTGCGTTCCCGACAAAGCTCCATAATGCTGCCCACATATTCCGAAGGGGTCATAATTGAGGCTTTAACGATGGGCTCTTCCATCATTTCTATTTTACTTGGATCCGGCATATTTGTCGGGTTATCTATATAAACCACATCGCCATTTACTTTTGTTATCCTGTAGATAACGCTTGGAGCCGTTGTTACAAGGTCAAGGTTAAACTCCCGTTCCAGTCTTTCCTGAACAATTTCCATATGTAACAGCCCCAAAAAACCGCATCTGAACCCAAACCCCAGGGCTGCGGAGGTTTCAGCCTCAAAAAGCAGAGCCGCGTCATTAAGCTGAAGCTTTTCAAGGGCGTCTCTCAGATCCGTATACTTTGCCCCGTCAGCGGGATATACACCACAAAACACCATGGATACGGCTTTTTTATAACCGGGCAATGGCTCTTTTGCGGGATTTGAAGCCAAAGTTATTGTATCCCCGACCTGCGTGTCCCGTACATTCTTAATACTCGCGCAAATAAACCCAACATCACCTGCACTGAGCTTTTCCGCCGGAATTAACCCTCCGGGACGGAAATATCCCAATTCGGTTACTGTGAATTTCTTTTTTGTGTTCATCATTAAAATTTCCTGGCCGGCTTCCACACTTCCTTCCATTATTCGGACATGGGCGATCACACCTTTATAATTATCATATAACGAATCAAAAATAAGTGCCTTGAGAGGAGCATTTTCATCCCCTTTGGGAGGTGGAACAACCTTAACTATTTTCTCAAGGACAGCCTCTATATTTACACTGTTTTTGGCGGAAATCAAAGGAGCATCACTGCAGTCGAGCCCTATCACGTCTTCTATCTCCCGTTTTACCTCCAGGGGCCTTGCGCCCGGCAAATCAATTTAATTTATTACGGGAAGAATTTCAAGATTATGTTCCAAAGCAAGATATACATTTGCCAGTGTCTGCGCTTCAATACCCTGGGACGCGTCAACAATCAAAACCGCTCCTTCGCAGGCTGCAATGCTTCTGGAAACTTCATAGTTAAAATCAACATGGCCCGGGGTATCAATCAGGTTCAATACATATTCCTCACCATCCATTGCTCTGTATATGAGGCGGGCAGCCTGGGCCTTAATGGTGATACCCCTTTCCCTTTCAAGGTCCATTGTGTCAAGAACCTGCTCCTCCATCTCGCGTTCCGTCAGTACTCCTGTCTTCTCCAGAAGCCTGTCGGCCAAAGTTGATTTTCCGTGATCAATATGCGCAATAATGCAAAAATTCCTGATTTTCTTTTGTCTTTCTCCCTGCATTTTTCAACCCCGTAACATCGTTATTTTTAAAATTTCGCTTAAGGCTGCACCTGTAAGCGTATATAGTCTGCCATTTTTTTATCAACATTTTGATTTATTTGTCTGAATTATACCACAGCCATTCCGTATTTGTACAGATAACCATTATCGAAATACAGGCTCTTAAACCACAAGCCCCGGCCCGCATGACCATCCGCTGCTTTGAAGATTTAATTCATTCCAAGCATTGTTTCTATAAATATCCCATAGCCCCTGGACGGATCATTGACCAATACATGGGTTACTGCCCCGATAATTCTGCCGTCCTGAATTATGGGGCTTCCGGACATCCCCTGGATTATACCGCCTGTTTCACTCAGCAAACGGGGATCAGTGATTTTAAGGACCATACTTTTGGGAGCGGACAGGTTCTTTTTTGCTACTTTTTGAATTTCCACACTAAAGGCTTCAACATTTTCCCCGTTTATATTTGATAAAATTATGGCAGGGCCTTCCTTAACGACACTTCTTGTTCCGACAGGGTATATTTCACCCGGAATCTCATTAATAAATTCTTTTCTTATTTGCCCGAAGACGCCAAAAGCAGTGTTCCAGATTATATCTCCTATAACTTTGGGGCTGTCTAAAAAATCACCCTGCAATTCGCCGGGATTGCCCTGTTGTCCCTTTCTGATGCTATGGACTGAAGATTTTAACAGTTCACCGTTTTTGACAGGCATCATTATTCCCGTATCTATATCTGTTATTCCGTGCCCCAATGCGCCAAATTTTCCTGTTTCCGCTTCAATGTACGTCAAAGTGCCAATCCCCGCGGTACTGTCCCTTACCCACAAGCCAAGGCGGTATTTACCATCCTCTATGCACTGTACAGGTGTGACTTTTGATGTAATGATACGGTTTTCGTGGATGTATTTCAGTTCCACCTCTCTGTTGCCGGCCTCTTCAATTATTTTTGACAATCCAGATATTTTCTCTACCTTTTTATTGTTTATCTCTATAATAAAATCTCCAGGTTCAATCCCTGAATTTTTTACAGGAATTACTTCTTTCCCTTCAGGTGTTATAACTTCTGAAACACCAACTACCAATATTCCTTTAATATACAGCTTTATACCGACTGTATTGCCGCATACTATCAATTCCCTGGCCGGAATTGAATTGACCTCAATATCCTTGACAGGAACAATTCCAAAAAGGCTCAGCTTTATTTTATTCCGTCCATACCCTGTACATTTCAGCAAGTAGGGATTTGTTAATACGGATTTATTATTATTGTCAGAAATCTTCTCAACTTGAATGCCCGCAGTCTCGGCCGACAACTTCGGTTGAAAGGGCGAAAAGAATTCTATGCGATATTCTTCACCCGCTAAAAAAGTCATCTGATTTGGTGTAAACGCTATAATCGAAAAGCAGAAAGAAACTAAAACAATTAACAGCAAAAAAATAACTTTTAAGATCGTATTTCTCTTCTCTGTAAACATATTACACGCTCCAGTCAAATAAGTACGCAGCTTTAATGCTTTTTTTCAGGGCATTAAAGCTGCATTCCTTTTTTATTCCGGTTAATGTATTCAAAAATATGCAGCAGTTAATGCCATGATATGAATACTGGTGTTCTTAAGTTAACCGAAGCGTGAAAAATTATGCTTTTTAATATAACAAAGATTTATGTAATTTTTCTGCTATTGTATGGGAATCCTGTTTTTGCAGGGATTTCGCTTTTTATGATTATGAAATGAAAGAAAGGGGGGATTACCTGCCGCTGTTTAAACAGCGGCAGGCAATGTATATCAATTGCACCTTATGCAGAATATCGCTAAATTGAAATTTCAACAATTTTTCTATCCCTCATGGCATCAATGGCGGCAAAACCGATTAGATGCCCGTAAATTGAATCCTTTAGATTTGTGCATGATATTGATGGATTTTTGCCTTTCATAAATTTTACGAAATCATCCACCAGCCTGAGATCTCCTCCGCCATGCATATCTTCCCTGATATCAAGATTGATTTTTTCCGTTGAAAACCCATTGGCTTCTCCAGGGTTGGAATGCCTGATTTCAATAAGCGCATCCTCCATGGTTCCAAGCAATTCACCCCTGGTTCCCGTAATATGTATTGTCCTGCAGGGCTTTGGCACTCCTCCGTTCAGGATATGAACCGCTGTTGTGCCATCGGCAAACTCAACAATAACAGCCTGATGATCCTCTACATTATTGTCACAGTGCCAGACACATCTGCCATATGGATTGCCATTCCTCAGAGATTCAATCTTTGCCTCTGTGGTTAAATTTTCGCCGAGGTGTTCAATGGATGTCCACGCATATTGAGGCCATCGGCCATTTTCTATATAAATCTTTCCTGCGGAATAAGGACATGTTTCCTCAATTTCGCAATCTGAAAGACATCTCAGACCTGAACCCGCAGGAGCATTTTCAGGTCTGTATTTTTTAAGCCCACCCAGGCTCCCCACATATCTTGGGGCAACACCACTTTTCAGCCATGTAATAAGATCAAGATCATGGCAGCATTTCTGCATGATGATTTTCGAACCACAAACATCACTATTGCCCCATTTACCCCGTACAAAGGATGTGGCAAAGTGATGATAGCTCACATTTTCTTCGGTTTGTATATTAATGATTTCGCCTAAGTCTCCGTTCAGAATGCGTTTTTTTATTTCCACATAAAAGGGGGCATAGCGAAGAACATGGCAAATCATTATTTTGCGTCTATATTTTTGCGCGTAATCATATAATCTGAAAAGACCATTCCTGTCAAGGCATATTGGTTTTTCAAGAAGCATATCATACCCTGCCTTTAAAATCGGCAAAGCTGTTGGTATATGCTCTCTGTCCATTGTTGCATTGATTACGGCATCAATTTCAATGTTACTGTCAATAAAATCCTGAACAGAAGCAAAGCAATCAGATTCAGGCACATTATATCTCTTTGCGGCATAGCCTCTTCTGTATTCATCAGGTTCAACCACTGCGGCAATTTTCATTTGCCCGGGCTCATGGAGCGAATAATCGGAATAAACCGTACCCCGGTTTCCGGCACCCACAAGCGCTACTCTAAGAGGTTTTTGAACATAATCTGGCTTATTCATATGCATTCTCTTTCATTTTTACTCTTTATCATTTACACAGAGAAGTATTTTTTAGTAACCCATATCCAAATAGATTATCCTTTAACGCTTCCTGCCATAATACCTTTTACAAAATATTTCTGGATAAACGGATATATCGCTACAACCGGCAGCGCAACAATTATAATTGAGGCCATACGCATATTTTCCGCGGGTATTACCTTGGCATCGACCGAATCTCCAATCGTCTGCGTTGTTGCTTCAAGAAAACTT